>DASYYT010000089.1:0-18111 GCA_035949755.1 Candidatus Sulfotelmatobacter sp. | reverse complement strand
TTTTCGATCCCTCGATGCCGGCGCAGGCGATCCAGAAGCAGATTGATGCCGTGTATGCGGTGCAGGAGCACAACGAGTTCGGGGCGCAGCGCAATGCGTTCCTGTTCCTGCCCGGAAGCTATTCGGTGGACGTGCCGGTCGGCTTCTACACCGAGGTGATGGGACTGGGCGCGTCGCCGGATGCGACCAAGATTGCGGGCAACGTCCACGCCGATGCGAATCACGAGCACAACAATGCGACCACGACGTTCTGGAGAGGCGCATCCGGGCTCTCGATCGAGCCGGCCGGCGGCACCATGCAGTGGGCAGTTTCGCAGGCCGTGTCGCTGCGGCGAATGCATGTGCGCGGCAACCTGGTGCTGCATCAGCATCACGGCTGGGCCAGCGGCGGCTGGATGTCGGATTCGCTGGTGGACGCCAAGGTCGACTCCGGCAGCCAGCAGCAATGGACCTCGCGCAACTGCGACTGGAAAAGTTGGACGGGCTCGAACTGGAACATGGTATTTGTCGGCGTGGTGCATCCTCCGGAGGGCGCATGGCCTTCGCCGCCATACACGAAGATCGCCGAGACGCCGGTGGTGCGCGAGAAGCCGTTCCTGCAGGTCAATGCGGCGGGCGAATTCGGCGTGCGGGTTCCCGCGCTGCGCCGCAACAGTGTCGGGATCACATGGCGCGGAGGCGAGACTCCGGGAGAGACGATTCCGCTGGCGCGCTTTTATATTGCGCGCCCCGATGTGGACACGGCGGACACGATCAACACGCAGCTCGCCCAGGGCAAAAACCTGATTCTTACGCCGGGGATCTACGATCTGGCGGCTCCGATCCGGGTGACGCATCCGCATACGGTGGTGCTGGGGATGGGCTTTGCCACGCTGCGTCCGGTGAAAGGCACGGCAGCCATGACCACCGCCGATGCAGACGGGATCGAAATTGCCGGCCTGCTGTTCGACGCGGGGCCGACCGAGTCTCCCGTGCTGCTCGAAGTCGGGCCGGAGGGCAGCCATGCGAGCCATGCGAAAGATCCGATCGCGCTGCATGATGTTTTCTTTCGCGTGGGCGGCGCGGGAGTGGGCCGCGCCAAAGTAAATCTGCTGATCAACAGCAACGACACCCTGATTGACCATACGTGGATATGGAGAGCGGACCACGGCGACGGCGTGGGCTGGGACCTGAATACCAGCGAGAACGGGCTGGTGGTGAACGGAAACGACGTCACCATCTACGGCCTGTTTGTGGAGCATCACCAGCAATTCCAGGTTCTGTGGAACGGCAACGGCGGCAGAACATATTTCTACCAGTCCGAGATTCCTTACGATCCTCCGAACCAGGCAAGCTACACCAGCGCGCCCGGAGTAAACGGCTGGGCCTCCTACAAAGTGGCCGACGGAGTGACCAGTCATGAGGCGTGGGGGCTGGGCATCTACAGTGTTTTTATTTATCCGAAGGTGGCGCTCACCCGCGCCATCGAGACGCCGAAGCGGGCGCAAATACGGTTCCACGACATGATCACGGTAGCGCTGGGCGAGCACGGCGAAATCAGCCACGTGATCGACGACACCGGCGAAGCGACCTCAATCCATCCTCGCGTCACGCCGAAGGTGACGGTGTTTCCGTGAGGGATCACTCGAGCAATACCGCATCCCATTGTAGATACGAAAGCTATCCGCAGGGAATTTCAGGAAGCCGCCTGGGGAGTTGCCGCTCTTTGTAGCGGCAGCACGACCGCGAACGTTGTGCCTTTACCCACCGCGCTGGTGACGTCGATGCGGCCCTGGTGATCTTCCACGATGCGGCGCGCCAGGGACAGCCCTAATCCCGTGCCCTCGCCTTTGGTGGTGAAGAACGGGCGGAAGATGTTGGGCAGAAGATCAGGCGAAATGCCTCGCCCGTTGTCGGCTACTTCGATCACAGCAGTGTTGCCTCTTAGTCCGACCGTGACTGCGATCTTTCCATTGGCGTCGATGGCTTGCAGCGCGTTGAGCAGCAGGTTGAGCAGCACCTGGTGAATCTGATCGCTGTCGTGCTCGATTTCGGGCAGCGCGGGATCTTTGTGCAGCGAGATTTCGATGGATTTCGCCAGTGCCTGCTGGCGTCCGAGCATTACGGCGTGTTCGACCGTAGTATTCAGATCGCTCTTGCGAACTTTCGGGGGATGAGGGCGGGCTGTCTGCAGCAAGTCGGTGACGATGTGATTGATGCGCGCAATTTCCTGGCGCACGTCTTTGACTACGTGGCGCGCGGGGCTGGTGGCGGGCAGATCGCGGCCGATAATTTCAATGACGCCGGCGATGCCCGCCAGCGGATTGCGAATTTCGTGAGCCAGCCCGGTAGCCATCTCGCCGAGGGTGGCGAAGTGCTCGGCCCGCGACATCTGGGTGCGGTGCAAGCGCTCGATTTCCTGCCGGCTCTCGCGCAGTTGCTCGACCATCTGATTGAAGTTGCGTCCCAAGTCGCCGATTTCGTCGTTGCGGTGGGCGAAGCTTACGGAAACCGTCAGGTCTCCACCGCCCAGTTGCGCGATCTTCTGCTGCAATTCGACCATGGGCCGCTGCACCGTGTAAGTGAGCACGACCAGCAGAGCTCCGCATATTGCGACCGCTCCCGCACCGGCCACCAGCAAGACGAGGTGCCGTTCGGGATCGCGCCAGGAGAGTGTCGCCAGCAAAAACAGCAACATGCCTCCCAGCAGCACGCATGCGATCGGTACTAGAGCTTTGATCTCCCAGTTGAGGCGAAACCAGGGCAGGTCGGGATCGGCAATCGCAGCTTGCGCCGGGTTGGCTGCCGAGGCCTCGAGGCCGGCGCGCGACGCGCTGGAGGTGCTGTAGAAGCTCTTGTGCGTTGGCGGCGCAGCAGGGTTCGCATCCGGCTCAGCCGGTCTTTCGGGCTCGGTTCCCATTTTTGCGGTCTCAGGCATACGCGTGCAATCCGGGCAACAGGTAAGTCACTCCAAAGAACGTGAACATGACTACGGCGAATCCAAGAATGGCGAAGTAAGCCGCGCGGCGTCCGCGCCAGCCGCGAGTGATGCGCATGTGCAGATATCCGGCATAGACCAGCCAGGTAATCGCCGCCCACGTTTCTTTGGGATCCCAATTCCAGTAGGAACCCCAGGCCCGGTTGGCCCAGAAAGCGCCGGCGGCGATCATCAGGGTGAGCAGGGGGAAGGCAATGCAAATCGTCTTGTAGGTGATGCGGTCGAGTTGGTCGGCGTCGGGGAGCAGGCGCTCGAGATCTGCGCGCCGCCACAACAGCAGCAGGTAAAGCAGGTTGGCAAAGATGCCGCCGACCAGGGCGGAGAGCATGAATGGGCTCGCTGCCAGGCTGGTGGCGTACAGGCCATCCGCATCGAGCGAAGGATAGCTTCCATCCCGCGCGCGCAGGATGAAGAACACCAGCGCCAGAGTCTGCAGCAGAATGCTGATGAAAACAGCACGGTTGGCGATCGCTATCAGCCCCTCGTTTTTCTTGAATCCCGCCAGGATGTAGAGCGCGAGAGGTGCGGCCACGGCGGCGAAGACCAGCAGCATCAGCCAGCCGAGATCGGGAATGGTGACGAACAGCCGCACTCCGCGGGAGAGGAAAACTTCCTGTTTGTTCTGGGCGTCCCAAGCCACCACGCTGAGTCCGCCCCAACGTTCGAAGCGGGTCAGAATCCCGGCATAGATCGCTACCGTGAATAGAGTGGTAGCGGCAAGGAAGGTCTCGGTTTTCATCCTGTCCTGGATCAGAAACATCATGGCCAGGGCGAAGCTGAGTGCGCACGCCGCATAAGCCAGCATCGCCAGCGAGACGTGTACGTGCAGCCAGGTGGATTGCAGCGCCGGCACCAGCGGCCGGACCTCGCTGGGCAGCAGTTGCATCAGGATGACGCCGACGATGGCGACTGGCATGGTCACCGTGCCGATCACTTTCACGCCATAGCGTTTCTCGGCGATCAGAGTGAGAGCGGCCAGCGTCCACACGAAGCTCAACAGCATCTCGTAAATGCTGGCGAAGGGAGGGTGGCCGGCCTCGTACCAGCGGTGCGCCATCGCGGCCGTGTTCGCGATGAGGCCGGCCCACGTTGCCAAGGACGCAAACTTGATGTAAGACTCCGTGCCGGTCACGCCAAATCCCAGATACAGCGCTCCGGCGCCGGCATAAAAAATCAGCGCAGCATAAAGCAGATTGGCTTCGTTCAAAAGGTTGCCGGACTTAACCACGTTCAAAAATGCCATGAACAGCAGGAAGGCAATGCTCAGCCCGACCATCACGATCAAGGCCGCACCGGTTGCGGGTTGCTGCTGCTGCTCTACGGTTGCGCGTGCCATGAACCATCCTCCTGGTCGGACCCACGATCCGGCCGTTATCTGGCGATCGATGCGGCCGCTTTTTCATCAGCAGCTACCGATGCCGGTTTCAACTCTTTCTGAATCTGCTCCACCAGCTTTTTGAATGTGTGCTCAAAGGCGTCGCGGTTGCGATTGGCCGAACCGCCCACCCACAGGGCAGATCCGCCGCGAGCGTCGGGCACGGGAACGATCCAGAAACGCATGTGAACCACGTAGAACACAAAAGTCAGGCCGATGGCCATCAGGACCACCCCGGCCCAAACTGCCCACTGGCCGGGTTCGTGCGAGACCTGCAGGCCGGTGAACTGGCCGGTCTTCAGATCTTTGGGATCGAAGGTGTAGGGGGAGGACTGGTTTTCGGCAATGCCGGGAATTTCCGGCAGCCAGTAGTTGATGGCCTGCTTCGTCTTGGCGCTGGTGACGACAAGGTGCACGGCGGGATTGGTTACGTCATTGCTGCGGGCGTAAACGTGACCGTCCTCCACGACGTAGTCGGGGATGAATTCCGTCACCTGCACCGTGGTCTCGGCGTCGAGCGGAACCACCTCATTCATCTTGAGCGCGATCTGTTGCGGCGCTCCTTTTCCGTCGGCGCGAGCGGCATTGACGATTAATTCGTCGAGCTTGCCGGTGCGGCCGTAGCTGGCCTGGTAGAAGCGCGCGCCCTGGTAGACCAGGGGATCATTGACGACGATTTCCTTGCGCGAAACCTCACGCCCGTTCTCCACCACCGCCAGCTTCGACCAATATTTTCTGGGAGTGCCGTCGCTGTAAGTCTCTTCCCCGGTAGCGTCACAGCGGATCGAGAAGGGCAGCGTCCTGGTGCCGCCATTACGCATTTCGATCTGATTGCTGGCAGTGCCCGGGTTGAGCATCAGGAATCCGCGCCAGCCATAGAGCGCGTCCACGATGCCGCCCAGGAAAATCAGCAGGAGGCTGGCATGCACGATGTAAACCGCCATTTCGGAGATGCGGTGACGCTCGGAAAAAAGCGAAAAGCTGTCGGTGCGCACGATGCGCTCTGACCTGAAGCCGAGATGGCGCAGGGCGCGCTCGGCGGCGCTGAGTCCTTGCTCGTCATCGCGGATCGCAATGTGCGCCTGGATCGGAAGAACGCGGCGGAACCCTGCATCGGGACTCTTGTAGGGGCGCGCGAAATATCGCCAGGAGTTGGGGAAGCGCTCGACCGAAGCGGCGATGATGCAGAGGCTCACCAGAATCATCAGCGCCACGAACCAGGGCGCGTGGAAGACATCAGTCAGGCCAGTGGCGTCGAGAAAGCGCAGCATGGCAGGAGAGTAGGCGCGCTGCATGTCATCGGGTTCGGTGATGGGCCGCTGCAGAATCACGGTGCCGGCCGCGGAAAAGATCACGACCAGAATAATCAGCACGACGCCGGTCTTAATGGAACTCAGGGTTTGCCAGGTTTTGCGAACCGCGGAGCGAAGTGACGGGGCCATAAGCGTTGCTCTTCCTCACCGGACAGGAGTGCACTTTCGGCACCAACAACTCAGCCATCTGGCAGGAAGCAATGTTTTGAGGCACTTACAGGGAATGCGTCGGACGCGAAGAGCGCCGGGTATGAGCCATAACACTCATCCCGAAAAAGATGTGGCAGCCATTTCCCCCACCGGCGCAAGTCTGTGATTTTAATCACAATCGGCCGAAAATGAGGTTATTCCCGCCGCGTAAAGAAGGCGAAAAATACGTGGGGCATTTCACCGCACCAGTGTGGCAGAAAGCCCATCGCAGGCGGCGAGAAGGGGCACAGAACGCGCGGCCTGCTCCGATTCGACTTCCGAGGAAACTGCTTAGTTACAATGGCTTACATTTTATCTGTTCGGCCGGCCGGCGGGGCACAGAACTAAGGCGAGGTTCGTGCAGTTGCAGCATTGGTTATGGTCGCAGATTCTCGAAATCGGCTGCTCCTTCGAAAAATTCGTCGAGCCCTCCCCCGGGTTCCTCATTTGATTTTTCTGATTGTGATTTCTGTGGCGCCGGCGATGGCCAAAGAACATCCGGTGCCGCTGGACAAAAATGTCGACTCCGCCAAATGTCTGGAGTGTCATGAGGACAAAACCAAAGGCAAGGCCGTGCACTCCGCCATCGCAATGGGATGCTTGAGCTGCCATGAAGTGCGTGTGAACCGGGAGATCACGCGGGTCAAGCTGACCACGACGACTCCGCAAGCGCTCTGCCTGACCTGCCACTCCGATAAGGATGCGGCGACGCTGAAAGGCACGGTGCATCCTCCGGCGGTGCGCGACTGCATCAAGTGCCACGACCCGCACAGCAGCGATAACAAGAATCAACTGCTGAAAGCTGAGTCAGGAGAAAAAGGAAAGAATCTCTGTCTCGATTGCCACAACCAGGGAGTGAACGTTGCAGCGAACGGCAGCCGCCACGCCGCGCTCGACATGGGCTGCGACACTTGCCACGTGACGCACAAAGTGGGCGAAGTGGGCAAGGCGGAATTTGATTTTCATCTGACCAAGGCGGCCCCGGGGCTGTGTATCGATTGCCACGACGTGAAGGATGCCAGCCTGCAAAAGGCGCATCACGACCAGCCTTTCGCGACCGCGGATTGCACCAGCTGCCACGATCCGCACCAGTCCGCCGCGCCGAAATTGATGCGGCAGTTCCTGCATCCGCCGTTCGCAGAGAAATCCTGCGAAACCTGTCATGCTCCGGCCAAGGATGGAAAAGTTGTGCTGACGCAGGCCGATGTGAAATCGCTGTGCCTGACCTGCCATAGCGATAAGGCGGACCAGATTGACAAGGCCAAGGTGCCGCATCCGGGAGCGGCGGGAGATTGCACCGACTGCCACAATCCGCATGCCAGCCGCCAGCCGGGTTTACCGAAGACCAATGCGGTGGATATTTGCCTGACTTGCCACACCGAACAGGCTGAAGAAGGCAAGAAGCACGTGCTGCATCAGCCGGCGTTCAAGCAAGGCTGCGCGACGTGCCACGAGCCGCACGGGGGAGAGAACGAACACCTGCTGCGCACGGCGAGTACGAATGCGCTTTGCCTGGAGTGCCACGGCCCCGATTCGCAGCCGAAGAAACTTGACGCCGAGCACCTGATCACGATTTTCAAAGGCACGGTGCGGCTGCCCGAGGATTACTTCAGCAAGAACAAAGTCGTAGTGCTGCCGCTGAAATATGGCCGCGGGCATCCCATCGAGGGACATCCGGTGTCGGATGTGGTCGATCCCTCCGATATCACTAAAATCACGGCGAAAATCAACTGCCTGTCGTGCCATCAGCCGCATTCTTCGGCGCAGCCCGATTTGCTGGTGAAGGATCAGGCCAACAACGCGGCGTTTTGTGCCAGCTGTCACAAGGATCTGACGCGGAGGTAAGTTTATGGGCATGAGTATCGAGGAGAAAAATTGGGACGCGGTTATTGGGTCAGGACAGCCGGCCCGACCCTTCGACTGCGCTCACGGCAGGCGCCGGCGCTGTGCCGTGTGGGTTCTCCTGGCAGTGGTTCTGCTTGCGCCGGGCGCCTTTGGAAAGAAAAAAAAGAAAGATGCGAGCGACCAAACCAAGAAAGTTCCGGTGATCGATTATTCCAACATCGTGTGGCCGAATCCGCCGGCCATTGCGCGGATTCGCTACCAGGCCTTCTACGCCGCGCAACGGCTCGCGCAGGTGGAGCAGCCCTCGAACAAGAAACAGAAATGGATGGATCGGCTGGCCGGAACGCAGCCGGTCAGCGAGAGCGGGAAAGTGCTGTTCCAGTTGGCCGAGCCTTACGGGCTCGCGGTCGATTCAAAAAACAACTTGTATGTGGCCGATCAGAAGGTGGGAGCAATTTTCATCTTCAACACGGAAACCCGCGATGCGGATCTGATGAAAAACAAAGTGCACGCCCATTTCGTGCGCATTATCGGACTGGCCATGGATGATGGCGACCGGCTGTTTGTTTCCGATCCAGGATTGCACCATGTTCTGGTTTTCGACGCGAATCACAAGGCACAAGACGTCATCACCGAGGGGATGAACGAACCCGGATCGCTGGCTCTCGATAGAGAGAACCGTCTGCTCTATGTATCGGACGTCGCCCTGGATCAGGTTCTGGTTTATGACGCCGACAGCCTGAAACTGCTGCGCAAGATCGGCACCACCGGACACAATCACGAACTGACCACGCCGGGCGACCTGGCCAAGCCGAGCGGAGTCGCGGTGGACGCGGACGGAAATCTTTATGTCTGCGATACCTTGAACAACCGCATCGAGGTGTTTGACGCGGACGGCAAGTTCATTCGGGCCTTCGGCAAGGAAGGCGACGGGCCTGGATATTTCTCGCGGCCTAAGGGCATCGCGATTGACGGCGACGGGCACATCTGGGTCGCCGATGGGATGCAGGATCGGGTACAGGTTTTCAACAGCGACTGGCGGCTGCTGATTTCCTTTGGCGGGCATGGCTTGCTGCCGGGACAATTCCAGGGATTGGTTGGCATTGCCATTGACAACAACAACCGCGTCTTTACCTCAGAGATCTATCCCGGGCGGGTGCAGCAGTTCCGCTACGTCACCGACGCCGAGGCCGAGCAGCAACGCAAGGAGCGGGAAGCGGAACGCGAGAAGAAGGCTGGGGGCAAGGAACCGGCTGCAGCCCCGGCTGAGGTCAAAAGCGCGCAGAATTGAGCCATTGAGCGATCGGGTCATTGAGTCCTTGAGTCAATAAAAGGCGGCTACCTGCCTACGAATGATTCTTGGTTTCAGTGACGCAATGACTCAATGATTGAATTCCTTCGGGCGCCTTCACGCTGTGCTGACCTGACCTGTCCCTCTGCTGCATTTTTCAACACCTCTGATGCGATTCATTCCAAGTGCGGAATTTGACGTAGTGAGATTGGCAAGTGGTGATTTTCCCCCACTGGGGGAAGACTTCCGAATGGAAACGGGGCTAGCCGAGAGGGCCAAACCTCTATTGAATACATAGACTTACAGCGGGAATTCTGTAATTCACAGTGCCCTTCGGGTTCGGGTGGGCAGTTGCAATTAGTTAAGGCGAGAGGCGGTTGCAACGGGCGCCCAGGCGCAAGTTGCAGCCCACGGCCTAAGCCTCTGAGGGATTTTGCACTACGTCGCACCACTCATGGAGGTCGTAAAATTTTATGAAGAAAGCACTGTTAGCAGTCATGTTCGTTCTGGCGGTCGGGGGCTGGGCGATGGCGCAGAACGCGTCATCCACGGTTGACGTCCTCGGCGCGCACAACAATCAAGGCCGCGGTTGCGCGGGCTGCCATGCTCCGCACAGCGGCTCATTCGGTTCCGGCCACGGCGGCGCTTCCGATGCCGGCAGCTACGCATTGTGGGGCCAGGACGCCAGCCCACTGTACGGAAAAACCGTCGCCTTCGGAGACGACGGCAGCTATGCCGAACTTCTGCCTAGCAGCATCGCCTCCGGAAGTCAGGAAGTCGGCGGCATCCTGCTCTGCCTCAGCTGCCATGATGGAAACCTCACCGCTTCCAACATGATGACCAACAAATCGTACGAACAGACGATCGGCCTTCTGACCAATACCACCTACGGCAGCCAGGCGATTCCGACCCTGCTGGGCAATGACGGCACGGGAGCGGGGAATTACACCAACGACCACCCGGTGGGACTGAACGCAAATATTTCCACAAGGGCGAACGGTTTGGTTTGGGCGAACAATGCGTTTACCGTGACCCCTGGGTCTCCCTATGCGCAGTTCGTGGCCAATTATGGCTGGCCGGCGCTGGCGCCCGGAACGTGGTCGAATCCGTATGGAGTCACGCCTGGGGGCAAGCCGTATGTGCTCTGCACGACCTGCCACAACCAGCACGTGATGACGGTTTACACGTCTTCGGCCAGCAGCCCGATCGCTGGGGACGGCGGCGGCAAGTACTATGCCACCTACTTCTTCGTCAACGGACCCTACAACCCGAATCTTCAGACCTACAGCGGCAACAAGGCGCCATCGACGACGCAGTTCTGCCGTCAATGCCACTTTGGCGAGGCCAACGAGTCCAACAACAGCAACACCATCACCACCCAGTTCCAGTAGAGCTTGGCTGATGTGAATGCAGGGGAGAGTTCGGCTCTCCCCTTTTTTTCAGACACAGCAAACGAGGATTTATGAAATACCAACTTCCAATCGCGGCAATGCTCGCCGTGGCGGTGACAGCGGCGGCGGCCCAGATGGCTTCGCACGCAGCGACGCTGTCGAATGCGAATGCGGCGTCGGCGCAAGTAGCGCCGCCGCAGATCAGCGACAAGCCGGTGGCGCGGGTTAACGGGGCGGTGCTGACCGACCGCGACCTGTTGCGCGAGATGTACGCCATCTTTCCCTACGCCCAGCAGCACAATGGATTCCCCAAGGCGCAGGAAGCATCCATTCGCCAGGGCGCGCTGGAGATGATCATTTTCGAGGAGCTGGTGTACCAGGAAGCGGTGCGCCGCAAGCTCACCATCCCGGCGGAGAAGCTGAACCGCGCCCAGGCGGAATTTCGCCAGCAGTTCAAGAGTCCCGATCAATATGAGCAGTACCTGCAGGTGGAGATGAAGGGCTCGGAGCAGCAACTGCGGCGGCAGATCCGGCGCTCGCTGCTGATCGAGCAAGTGCTGAAGACGGAAGTGGAATCGAAGTCAAGTGTGACCCCGGCGGAAGTGCAGGCTTACTACGTGAAGAATGCGGCGCGCTTCCGGCAGCCGGAGTCGTTCGGATTTCAGAGCATCTCGGTAATTCCGCCGCTGAAGGCGACGCCCGAGCAGGAGAAAAACGCGCGCAAGACGGCGGAAGATGCCCTGCGTCAGGCCAAGGCAACCAGGAGCTATCAGGATTTCGGCTTGCTGGCGGAGAAGGTCTCAGAGGACGATTTCCGCGTGAACATGGGCGACCATAAAGTAGTCGGCGCCGACAAACTGCCGCCGCAGGTGTTGAAGGCTCTGTCCGCTTTGCCGGTGGGAGGGGTGAGCGGAATCATTCAGATTGAGACGGCATTCACGATCATTCGGCTGAATTCACATACGCCTGCGCAAAAGCAGCCCTTCGCCGAAGTGAAGAAAAGTCTGAGCGATGAGCTGCAGAAGAGCAAGTACGAGAAACTGCGATCGGGGCTGGCTCGGCAACTGAGGGCCAAAGCCAAGATTGAGATCAGTTAGAGCATTGAGTCATTGAGTCCATGAACCACGTGCACCCGCCTTTTCTTGACTCAACGACCCGATCATTCAATGACTCAATGGCTCGATCCCTCCGCTGTGGGTTTCGACTTCTCTCTTGGGTGATATAGCCCAGCGACCACCCCGGGTTCCGAATCCTGCGCGCTTTTAGTGGCAGTTCATGCTTTGCCTTCAATAACTTAAGGGATCGCCCGGCGAGTCCGGTTTGGCAACGTTTGTGCCTTACTGAAGGTAGTACAAACGGCCTGGTGGCGGTCGCCGAAGGGGGTTGTGGGCCAATGAGTGTTGCAAAACGCATCATCGGAATCGCGGTGCTGATGATGGCGCAGTTTGCTTACGCTCAGAACCAGAATCAGACGCCGCAACTTTCAATTGGCGACAACACAAAAATCAGCGCCGGCGGGCTGTTCAGTTTCGGCTACGACGGGAACTACGGCAATCAGATTCCGTCCGAGCATGGGTTGACCTGGGGACTCGATGGAAAGCTCTCGGGCTACTATTACAACCCCAACTTTCTTTCGTTCAGCGCCACGCCGTACTACAACCAGTCGCGCAACAACTCGACCTACCAGTCGCTGACCGGCGCCAGCGGTATTGATGGCACGGCAAATTTCTTTACGGGAAGCCACTTTCCCGGCGCGGTGAGCTATCACTACGATCGCAACACCACCGGAACATTTGGTCTGACCGGGCAACCCGACTTCACCACCATCGGCAAAGGTCAGGGATTCAGCATCAACTGGAGCGCGCTGCTTCCGAACCTGCCGACGCTGTCGGTAGGCTATTCGCAGGGCGACGGCAGCGGCACGCTGTTCGGAACGAGCCAGGAGACGACCTCGAATACGAAGTTGTTCAACGTGCGGTCAGGCTACGAACTGCTGGGATTCCGGTTGAATGCGTTTTACACGCGTAACACCCTGAAATCGCAATTTCCCGAATTCCTGGCCGGGACAAACGAATCGGTGCAGGATTCCACGGGAGACAATGTGGGGTTCGGGGCGCAACACAGCCTGCCGGTGCACGGGCAGTTTTACGTGAATTACAGCCGGACGTCGGCGGACGGCACTTACTTCACGGGGCCGGGGCAGAGTACGAACTCCTCCAGCTATACGGATGACATCGTAGATACCGGGGCCAACTTTCATCCCACGCAGAAGCTCTCGTTGAACGTCACGGAGGCTTACACCAGCAACCTGAGCGGCTACTTGACCCAGAATTTGACGCCCACCGGCGCGGCCATACCCGGAGTAAGCCTGGGATCAGGCGCGCATTCGTCGACGGTGGGGGGAAGTGCCGCCTACCAGTTCACCAATTTCCTGTCGGCGACCTCGCAAGCCACTTATTACGATCAGTACTACTTCGGCAAGAGCTACACCGGGACGTTTTTGAGCGGGACGGTGAATTACGGTAAGCGGCTGCTGGATATGTTCACATTTTCTGCGTCGGTCATCGACAGCAGCAATGGGCAGGGAACGAACGCGCTGGGCTTCATGGGCAATGTGAATTTCTCGCATCGCTTCCTGGGCTGGCAGACGTCGGGTGTTTTCAGCTACGCGCAGAACGTGCAATCGATCCTGATCACGTACACGACGTCTTCGTACAACTATGGCGGAACGGTACGGCGGCGCCTGCCGCTGCGGATGCAATGGCTGGCCGCGGTCAACGGAAACCACAGCGGGCTGACCAATGTGCAGGGGACCAGCAGCCACAGCGAGGGATACTCGACGTCGTTTTCGATGCCGAGGTTCACGGTCACGGGAAATTACACGCAGTCTACGGGAGTGTCGTTGCTGGGAGCGGCCGGACTGATACCGGTTGCGGGGACGCCCGGGATCAGCGATTTTGTCACCTTTGGCGGGACCAGTTACGGAGGAGGATTTTCGGTGACTCCGGCGAAGCGGCTGGTGATTGCGGGCAGCTATAATCGCGCGATCAGCAACATCCTCGGGCAGACTATTTCGCATAACAACATGGCGATTTATAACGCGCAGATGCAATACCATATGCGCCGCATCGGGCTGCAAGCCGGGTTCACCCGCTTTGACCAGGGGATCAGCGCGGTGGGCGCGCCGGCCAGCGCGAGCTCGTATTTTGTGGGAATCACGAGATGGTTCGATTTCTTCTAGTCCGTGGCGACAAAGCAGCATGGGGCGGCACGGCGAGATTTGCCGGGACGATGCTGGTGGTGTTTCTAGCGGCGGTGCTGCCGGCGGGAGCGGCCAAGCGTCCCAAGGAGACAGCCAAGCCGCTATCGGCGCCGGACCTGCTGATGGACGGCGGGCGGAAGCTGACGTTTGAGCGCGCCTTCAGCCTGGAGCGCGAGGTCAAGCCCAAGCGCGGCTTCTGGACCAAAGTGGTGGACGCGATCGCCGGGCCGCCAGACTTCCACTATCTGGTGAGCCCCTACAGCGTGACCACCGATTCGCACGGGCGGGTGATAGTCAGCGACACGGCGGCGGCGGGCGTGCACATTTTCGATTTCGAGCAGCAGAAATACAAGTTCCTGTCGCGGCGCGATGCGGGGAAGGATCCCATGCTGGCGCCGCAGTGCGTTGCGGTGGATGCAGAGGACAACATCTACGTCACCGATTCGGTAGTGGGAAAGATTTTTGTTTTTGACGCGAAGGGGAAATACCGGCGGGCGATTGGAAGCTTGAAGGGCGGCGAGGGATATTTCAAGCGTCCCACCGGAATCGCGGTGGATTCGGCGGAACAGCGGATTTATGTCTCGGACACGCTGCGCAACAAAATTTTCGTGATGGACATGCAGGGCAGCGTGCTGAGGACAATCGGCAAAACCGGCACCGGCGAAGGAGAATTCAACTATCCGACGGAATTGCGGCTGAATGGGCCGGACCTGGCGGTGGTGGACGCGATGAATTTCCGGGTGCAGGTGTTCGACCGCTCGGGAACATTTCGTTACGCCATCGGAAAAATCGGCGACGGCGCGGGCTGGATCTTCCGGCCGAAGGGCATTGGGTTCGATTCGGAGTCGCACCTCTACGTAGTGGATGGCGCGTGGGGCGTGGTGCAGGTTTTCGACCAGCAGGGGCAACTGCTGTATTACTTCGGCGGAAGAGGAACCGGGGCGGAGCAGTTCCAGTTGCCCACCGGCATGCAGATTGACAAGCAGGACCGCATTTACGTGGTCGATTCCTTTAACCGGCGGGTGCAGGTGTTTCACTATTACGGGATTGCGGCCGCAGCGGACGGGAGGAAACAACCGTGAAGCGGCTGCTCATGGTCGCATGCCTGGTTCTGGCGGGGCAGGGTTTGGCCCAGAACACGCCCACGGTGGACGTGCTGGGCATGCACAATTTGTCGGTGGCGAGCGGGGCGTCGGTGTATTCGCAGGGCAGCCTGGGCTGCACGTTCTGCCATGCTCCGCACAGCGGGCTGGGCGGGATCACTCCCTTGTGGAATCAGAAGCTTTCGACAAAATCCTACGTGCCGTATACCAGTTCGACCAATCCGAACCAGGACAGCACGCAGCCGACGCTGGGTGTGACCAGCAGCCTATGTTTGAGTTGCCACGATGGCACGGTGGGCGTAGGACAGACGCAGGCGTACGGGCAACTGCCGACCGTGGGATCGATGAACAGCATGGACTCGTTCGGCACGACGCTGACGGGATCGCATCCGTTCAGCCTGGTGCTGCCGATGAAAGATGCGTCGAACCTGCAGGCGTCGCTGGTGGCGCAGGGGAAGACGGCGGACCCGACGGGAGCGGTGAAGCTGATCAAGGGGAATGTCGAATGCACGAGCTGCCATAATCCGCACGTTCAGAATATCGACATGATCGCGCAGAATTTTCTGGTGCGCGACAGTTCAAGCGCGCAGATGTGCCTGGCGTGCCACGATCCCAACCGGGTGGTGCAGGGGCAGGTGAATCCACTGGCGGGATTCACCAACAGCATTCATCAGACGGCGACCAACCAGGTTTCTCCGGATGGACATGTGGGTTCGTATGCCACCGTGGGGGTGAATGCCTGCACGTCATGCCACATGTCGCATGATTCGATATCTCCGGCGCGGTTGCTGCGGCCGGCGACGCCGGCGGCGCCCTCGTACGATCCGGTGACGCAGAGTTGCATGACTTGCCATGCCGGTGGAACGTATGTGTCTCCGGCGGCGCCGAACATCATGGCGGAGGAGGCGAAGATCAGCCATCCGTTGCCGAGCGGCAACAATTTTCACGATGCTGCCGAGGCCGCGGTGCTGAACAGCAACCGGCACGCCACCTGCGTGGATTGCCATAGCGCACATGCGGGCAATCCGGAGGGGCAATACACCGCGCCGCCGGGCATTCGTCCTCCGCAGCAAGGGGCGACCGGGGTCAGCGCGCTGGACGGAATCACCACCATCATTCCGGCGGTGAATCAGTATGAAACCTGCCTGCGCTGCCACGGAACCAGCGTGGGCAAGCAGCGCATGCTGATTTACGGCTATTCGCCGATCCGGGTGGTTGCGGCGGCAGATCCGCTCAATATCATTCCGGAGTTTTCGACCACGGCGACATCCAGCCATCCGGTGACGCATCCCCGATCGAGCCCGCTGCCGCAACCCAGCCTGCTGGTGAATATGTTGACGGAAGCGGGGCTGGCTTCGGGGCGGCTGGTGGGCACGCAACTTTTCTGCACCGATTGCCACAACAGCGACGACAACCGGGAGTTTGGGGGCACGGGCGCGAATGGGCCGCACGGATCGGTGAACTCGCATCTGCTGGAGCGGAATTATCAGTTCAGCCAGGCTGGCGTGCCGGGTGGGACCGTGACGAATCTTTTCCCCAATCCGGATCTGAGCCCCGCCGGACCCTACTCGATGTGCGCGAAGTGTCACGACCTGAACATTATTCTGGCCAACACCAGCTTCCCACAGCACAGTTTGCATATCGCGCAGTACGGCTTCAGTTGCTCGACCTGCCACACCGCGCATGGAATGGGCGCGATTTCGCCGACCATCACGGGCGAGCGGCTGGTGAATTTCGACGGGAACGTGGTGGGGCTGAATGGCAGCACTCCGATCAGCTACAACCGCAGCACCAATACTTGCACGCTGATGTGCCACAACGCGGCGCACAATGCGGACGGGACGGTCACGGGCGGAGCGGCTACGTCGACGAAGCCCAAGCGGGGCAGATGACCGGCTGGCTGCGCAGAACAGGGTGCTGAATTCCAGTGAGCACGATGGGCATGAGCAAGATTCGCATTTCGGGATTGGTCTTGCTGTTTACGGGCGCGGCCGCCATCGAGGCGATGCAATTGTCGTCTCTCTCCGCGCCGGCCAACTCGGATGTGTGGTGGCATTTGAGTTCTGGATTGTGGATGGTGCAGAACCACGCGCTGCCTCGGACCGGGATTTTTTCCCAAGCGGCGGCCACGGCGTGGATCGCGTCCAGTTGGCTCTACGATGGATTGCTGGCTCTCAGCTACAAGGGAATCGGGTTGCGGTCGATTCCGATTTTGCTGATGGGCTTGAGAATGGCGCTGGCCATCGTGGCGTTGCTCCTGGCGGGAGGCCTGCGGAGGAATTTCTGGCCGGCGGTGGCGCTGGCCGCGGCCGCGCAATACATTTTGGGCTCAGTGCCGCCGGGACCGGCGTATTTCTCGATGCTTTTCTTTGCGGTTGAATTGCTGCTGCTTCTTGAGAGCCGGCGCCGGCATCGGTTGCAGCTGTTGTATTGGTTGCCCGGTCTGATGCTGCTTTGGGCCAATGTTGATCCGCAGTTTGTGATCGGGGTCGGGCTGGTGCTTTTATTTCTGGCCAGCCTGGTGTGCGAGCGGTACCTGTTTTCCGGAACCCGTTCCCTGGAGATTGGCGGGGTCGCAAAGATTGTGGGCGTTGCGCTGGTTTGCACGATGCTGACGCCATATTTTTACCGGCCGTATGCGGTTTTTTGGGGCGTGACCTTTAGCCCGGCGAATTTTTACCTGCCTGATTTTCGTGCGCTGGGATTTCGACAGCCGCAGGACTACGTTCTTCTCCTGCTGGCGATGGCGGCATTTCTTGCCCTGGGATTGCGCCGGTCGCGCGATTTCTTTTCCATTGCGCTGCTCGCCGGATGCCTGGCGGCTGCATTTTATTCGCGGCGCAATGTTTGGCTGGTGACACTGGCGGCAGTTGCGGTGATTGGCGAGGCTTGCGGGGAGGACCGCGAGCAGGCATCAGAAAAAACTTGGAAGCGGGAGGGATGGATTGCGGTCGCGGTTTCGGTGGCACTGCTGCTGATCAGTGGCTGGATACGCATTCCACACAACGATCAGGGGCTGATGGCTCGAGTTCGCCAGAGTTATCCGGTGGCGGCCTGCGATGCCATTCGCCAGCAGCATCTTCCGCAACCTTTGTTTAACGCGTACGAGTGGGGCGGATTCGTTACGTGGTATCTGCCGCAGTATGCGGTGGCGATTGATGGGCGCAACGATCTGTACGGGCCGGAGGTGATTACCGAGTATTCGAAGATGATGAACGCCGATATTCCCTATACCCAATATGCGGCGGTGAACGGGGCACAAACAATTCTTTTGCCCAAGCGGGCGATCATGGCGGACGCGCTGAGTTCGCTGCCGATTTTCCGCGTGGCTTACAGCGACGATGTTGCCATCGTGTTGAGCAGGA
>DASYYT010000088.1:0-6693 GCA_035949755.1 Candidatus Sulfotelmatobacter sp. | reverse complement strand
GCGGAAGCACGCGGGCGGCGTTGCAGGATGGGGGTGTGGGCTTTGAGTCCGAGAGCTTTGGCTTGCTCGACCTCGTGAGCCAGGGCCGTGATGGTGGGCGCTTCAAAGACAGTGCGCACCGGCAGTTCGATTTCCAGATTGCGCCGGATGCGCGCCGTCATCTGCAGCACCAGCAGGGAATGTCCCCCCAATTCGAAAAAGTTCTGCTCCCGCCCCACGGCTTCCAGCTTCAACAGTTCCCGCCAGATCTCAGCCAGCCGTACCTCGGTTTCGGTGCGCGGACCGGCCCAGTCTTCGCCATCGGTCAGTGCCGTTGCCCCGCCATTCGCCAGCGCGGCCCGGTTGACCTTGCCGCTGGGCAACAGCGGCACCCTTTCGATCTGCCAGTAGCTGCTCGGCACCATGTGCTCGGGAAGTTTGGTGCGCAGGTAGCGGCGCAATTCTCCGGCAGGGGGCAGCAGCATGGAGTCCTTGCAGACCAGGTAAGCTGCCAGTTTCTGCTGCTCGGCGGCGCCGGTCACGGTCACCACCGCTTGGCGAATGGCAGGGTGACTGGTGAGGACGGATTCAATTTCCCCCAACTCGATGCGCAGCCCGCGCAGCTTGATCTGCGAATCGACGCGTCCCAGATATTCGAGCGCGCCATCGCTGCGATAGCGGCCCAGATCGCCGGTGCGATACAGCCGACGAGACTGCTCGGGGGCCAGCCAATTGGGCACAAAGCGCTCGGCCGTCAGTTCCGGCCGGTTCAGATAGCCGCGGGCCAGGCCCTCCCCGCCAATGTAAATCTCGCCGGTGACGTTTACCGGGGCCAAGTTACAATGTTGATCAACGATGTAGATAGAGGTGTTCGCGATGGGCCGCCCGATCGGAATGGTATCTTCCTCATCTCCGCTGACCGAGTAGATGGAGGACCAGATCGTGGTTTCGGTTGGGCCGTAGACATTCCAAACCGAACCGGCCCGAACAGTTAGCTCCTTAGCCAATTCTGGTGAGAGCGCTTCGCCTCCACATAGAACTTTTAGTCTAGGATCTCCTTGCCAGCCTGCTTCGATGAGCAAACGCCAGGTTGCAGGCGTAGCTTGAATCACCGTTGCTTTGCTGTTCACCAGCAGTTCTTTGAGCCGGATTCCGTCCACTACGTCTGCCGAATCCGCAACCACCAGCCGTGCTCCGGAAATCAGCGGTAATAAAATCTCCAGGCCCGCGATGTCGAAGGAGAGAGTCGTCACCGCGAGCAGGACGTCCTCTGAACTCAGCCCGGGCTCCGCTTGCATCGAGCGAAGCACATTGATCAGGCTGTGATGTTCGACGGCAACGCCTTTGGGCTTTCCAGTAGACCCAGACGTGTACATCACGTAGGCCAAGCTCTTCGGGTCGACCGAGGTGTGGGGATTCGCCCGGCTTTCCTTTTCGATCAACTTCCAATCGGGGTCGAGAACAATGGCATCGCCGCCGAACAGCGGACGGTACGAGCTTTCGTCGGTAAGCAATGCTACAGGTTTAGAATCTCCCAGCAGGAAGCCTAAGCGCTCGTCGGGAAGGTTTGGGTCGAGTGGAACGTAAGCACCGCCAGCCTTGAGAATACCGAGCAAAGCAATCACCATGCTCAGTCCGCGCTTGAAGCACAATGCCACGGTTTTGTCGGGTCCAACGCCTTGTGTCAGGAGAAACCACGCCAACTGATTGGCGCGTTCGTTCAATTCTCTATAAGAGAGACATCGGTTGCCCGAGATGGCGGCTATCGCTTCAGGAACGCGCTGCGCTCCTGACTGAAACAGTTCGTGAACACATTGTCTTGGAAACGTCCGCTTGGTATGGTTCCAGCGACCAAGGATGCGACCCCGCTCCCGAGAATTCAAAAGCGGTAATTGCGATAACCGTTGTTCCGGATTGCGAATGCCTTCGCGCAGCAGCGTTTTCCAATGCATCCCCATGCGAGCGATCGTTTCCCGCTCAAACAGGTCGGTACTGTAATGGAAGCGGGCCAATACCTGATCGGTCCGCTCGTCTAATTCGAGGTAGAGGTCATACTTCGTGGTTCCAGTGTCTACATCCATTTGGGTGAGCCGCCAACGGGGATCGATCTCTGGCAGGGGCGGCTCCAGCGAAAAGAGCGCCTGGAATAACGGGTTGCGCCCCGGATCCCTTTGGACTCCCAATTCTCGAACCAGATATTCAAAGGGCACACGATCGTGATCAAGCGCGGCAACACTCCAATTGCGGGCGCGATGGACTAACGCGCGGAAAGTGGGATTCCCGGAAATATCGGCGGGAATGACTACCGTGTTGAGGAAATACCCGAGAAGGTTTTCGGTTTCGGTGCGATTGCGGCCAGCAGTGACGGTTCCGATGGGAATGCGCTCCTCGCTCGAATAGCGCTGCAGCAACGCCGCAAAAGCCGCCAGCAACACGCTAAACAGCGAGACTCCTTCCTTCCGACAAAAACCTCTGAGTGCGGTGGTCAGCGGCGGTCGCAATCGGAATGGGTACATCGAGCCGCGAAACGTTCGCGAGCGCCGGTAGCGATGGTCGGTGGGCAGATAGACTTCCGGCAGCGTTCCGCTGAGCTGTTGCCGCCAATATTCCAACTCTTTGGCGAGCAAGTCCGGTGTAAGACTTCGCCGCTCCCAGCAGGCATAATCCGGATATTGAACGGGAAGTTCCGGCAACGGGCTCGGTTGGCCGGCCGCATATGCCTTGTATAACGTGGACAACTCGGGCAGAAAGACACGATAGATCGCAACTCCATCGAAGATGATGTGGCTGAGCGTGAGATACAGCCTATGCTCGTTGTTGTCGAGCCGGATGAGCTTCGCTCGGAACAGGGGCGCCTGCGCCAGGTCCAGCGGGATTCGCGCATCCTCCGTAGCGATGCGGAGAGCCATTGCCTCGCGTTGCTCGTGTGGCAATCCGGTGAGGTCAATGGGAGGCACGGAAATCGAGAGATTTTCCCGAACTTCTTGAACGGGTTCTCCATCGACAATCTTAAAGGCGGTGCGCCAGGCCTCGTGCCGGCGCAAAATCTCGTTGAAACTCCTTTCCAGCGCGGACACGTCTAAAGCGCCGTCGTAGTGAATCGTGACCGGCTCGTTGTAAAGAGGAAGGTCCGGCGCCAGCTGGGAATGCAGCCAGACTTGCTCCTGCGCGTGAGATAAAGGGATGTGCTCGCCCGGCGTGCGCCGTGGAATCCGGCTGCCCTCGCGGGATGCCAATGCGCCGCGAAGATATTTCTCGAGCAGCTTGCGCTTCGCCTCAGAGTACTCGACAGACATCTTGCCCCCAGGCCAATACAGTGAATATTTCTTACCTAGCTCGCCTCGAATAGAACGGGAAGGGCCGTCAGCCCGCGCAGTCCCAGGTTCTGCCGCCATTCGAGAGTAGCCCGCGTGTTAAGCGCAAGGTTCGACAGTCGTGCCAAAATTCTGTCAAAGGCGATCTGGCCCTCCAGTCGCGCGAGCGCGGCGCCGAAGCAGAAATGGGCCGCCCATCCGAAAGCAAGATGACGGTTATCTTTGCGCGCGAGGTCCAGGCGGTCAGGATCGGGAAAGCGCTCCGGATCTCGGTTGCCGGCTCCCATCACCGCAATCACCGCTTGCCGCTTGCGAATCTGCTTGCCTCCTAATTCCACATCGGCGGGCGCCAGCCGGGCGGTGTGCTGGCTGGGACTCTCGTAGCGCAGCAATTCTTCGACTGCCGCGGGAATCAGCGATGGATCGGCTCGCAGCCGCTCCAGATCGTCTGGATGCCGCAGAAGTGTGAGGACTCCATTGCCGATCAAGTTCGTGGTGGTCTCCTGGCCTCCCACCATGGTCACAATGAGATTGGCGACGATTTCCTCTTCGGTCAGGCGCGCGCCATCCACTTCAGCCGTCATCATGGCTTGGATCAAGCCCGCACGTGGATGGTATTGCTGTTCCCGCATGGCGCGCCGGAAATAGTCGCACAAATGTTCAACGCTGCGCAGGACGCGACCGAAGCGATCGGGATTGTGCTGGAAGTTGCCCAGCATTTCCGCGAAATCCTGCGACCACTCCTTC
Organism: Candidatus Sulfotelmatobacter sp.; assembly: GCA_035949755.1. GTDB lineage: Bacteria > Acidobacteriota > Terriglobia > Terriglobales > Acidobacteriaceae > Sulfotelmatobacter. Next base: position 2,653 of record DASYYT010000088.1, on the reverse strand, counting down.
AGTTGTGCGTGATCTGAAACCGGGACTCCGAGCAATTCCGCCGTGACGATAGCCGGTGCGGGACTCGCGAAATCCGCGAGGATATCCATGTGTCCTTGCTGAATCACGCTGTCCAGTAGACCATCCATTACCTCCCGGATGTGGGAGCGGAGTTGTTCGACTCGCCGCGGAGTGAAGGCTGCCGAAGCCAGCGCACGCAGACGGGTGTGGTCGGGGGGATCGAGGAACAGCATCTGCCTCACCATCACTGCCGCAATCGGATTGAGGGCCGACAGATTCAGACTGCTCAACTGCTCTGGCGTGGGCGTACGCTGCGCGGAAAAATGGTGCAGCACGTGGACGACATCGTCATAGCGGGTGACCACCCAGGCATGCAAAAAAGGATCCCAATGAACCGGGTCTTCGCGGCGGAGCTGGCGATAGAGCGGATAAGGATTGGCCAGAACTTCGGGATCCAGCAGATGATAAAGGCTGAGCTCCCGCGATGGGACGGAGTCAACAGACGACGGCGCCAGACTGGTACTCATACTGAAATTCCGCCGGATAGCGATTCGAGAACACGCTGCGCTTCATCCTCAGTCAGACTTTCCACCTGAGTGCGAATGAGATTTTCAATCTCTGCGGCGATGCCTTTCACACTGGGATGATCGAACAGATTCCTCAGCGAAAGCTCGACTCCGAACCTCTGCTGAATCTTGGCAATCAGCTGGGCTCCTAACAGCGAGTGCCCGCCGAGGCGGAAAAAGTTGTCGTCCCGGCTGATGCGCTTCACGCCGAGCAGGCTGGTCAGAAGATCGGCGAGCCACTGTTCAATCTCCGATTGGGGAGGATCGTACACTTCTTCGCTAAGAACATTGTCAGGCGCAGGCGCGGGCAGGGCAGAGCGATCCACCTTCCCATGAGAAGTGAGCGGAAGTCGCGCAATTTTGACGAAAGTGGATGGCACCATGTAATCGGGAAGGCGATCTGCAAGGAAACTTCGCAGGGTGCCGGCCTGGATACAGGCGCCAGCTTTCACGACTATGTAGGCAATAAGACGGGGTCCCGACGGCTCCGCCTGAGTGGTGACAAAGCTCGTGTCGATTCCGGCATGTCGATTTAACACAGCGCTGACTTCCCCGGGTTCGATACGGTATCCGCGGATTTTGACCTGCTCGTCTATCCGCCCCAGGAAAATGATCTGGCCGTCGGCCCCTGCACGCGCCAGATCACCGGTGCGGTAGAGGCGAGCTCCTTGTTTGCCAGCAAATGGATCCGGCAGAAACTTTTCCGCGGTTAGTTCGGGACGATTGAGGTACCCTCGTCCCACGCCGGCGCCGCCAATCGCCAGTTCACCGCACGCGCCTTCCGGGACCTGGTTCATCTGCTCGTCGACAATATAGACTTGAACGCCGTCGATAGGCCGTCCGATGGTGGGAAGCTGATCGGTTTGCCCATCCGCAGAAACCTCTCCGGAGGTGGAGACCACCGAGCACTCGGTCGGACCGTAGTTGTTGACCAGCACAAAAGGCAGGCCTTGACGAGGGTAGGAGCGGAGAACATCAGCGCCCGTCAGCAGAAATCGCAGGGAAGTCTCTTGCGGCCACCGCAAGGCGATCAGCGCCTCGGCGAGCGCGGTGGGAACAAAACTGATGGTGATTCCCCGCTCCCCCATCCAGTCGCGGAGCAGTTCCGGGGTTGTACGCACAGCTTCATCCACGATATGGACGGTTGCTCCCGCTGCCAGATAAGGCCAAAGTTCCCAAACCGCAGCATCGAACCCGGGACTGGCCTGCAGCGTAGCTTGATCGGAGGATGTGATTTGAAATGCGCGAATATGCCACTGGATCAGATTGAGGAGATTTGCATGCGCGATTTCGACCCCCTTTGGACGGCCGGTCGAGCCGGAAGTGTAAATGACATACGCCAAGTCCGAAGAGCTGACGACCTTTGCCGGGGCGACTTCCGTATGGCGGGACGGCAACGTACCGTCTTGACCGAGAGTAATTATCTTCGCGTTTCCTGACGGCAGCAGTCGCGCAACTTTCTCCTGCGTTAACAGCAGAGGCGCTGCAGAATCTTCCAAGAGCATCGCCAGCCTGCCTGCCGGATCAGCCGGATCCAGCGGCAGATATGCCGCTCCAGCTTTCAGAATTCCTAGTGCAGCAACGATCGGCGCTGCCGAGCGCTGCATGCAAAGCGCGACAATAACGTCGGGTCCAACGCCCTGGGATCTCAGGTGCGAGGCCACTTCATTGGCGCGCGCATCGAGTTCGCGGTAAGTGAGCGTTAAATCTCCGGCGAACACCGCAACTGCCTCCGGTGCTTTTTTCGCCTGGGCTGCGATCAATTCGTGTACGTACATATTCGCCACATCACCTGTGAAACAGTCGAACCTCATGAAGCGCCGGAGCCATTGGTTGGGGTTCCGTCCGAAGGCGGGGCTCCATCCAAGACGCGTTGCAGGACGCTTTGCAGTTCTGTTGCAGAAAGCGTTCCAAGCCTGGCCAGCAGCTCCTCGCGGTTTGCCTCGGCGGAAGCACGCGGGCGGCGTTGCAGGATGGGGGTGTGGGCTTTGAGTCCGAGAGCTTTGGCTTGCTCGACCTCGTGAGCCAGGGCCGTGATGGTGGGCGCTTCAAAGACAGTGCGCACCGGCAGTTCGATTTCCAGATTG
>DASYYT010000087.1:0-11893 GCA_035949755.1 Candidatus Sulfotelmatobacter sp. | reverse complement strand
AGCTTTCTTGCCTGGCTGATCAGTTCGGCCACTTCGAAGGGCTTGACTAGATAAGGAACGTTGTTTTCCTGCAGGAACGTGCGTCCGTCGGTGGGTTCGACTCCGGTAGAGAAAGTGTAGAGAACGTGGCCCTGCATGCCCGGGCAGTTCTCTTTGAGCCAGGGATAGGATTCTTTCGCGGTCCAGCGGTCGGGCATTTTGCCGTTCATGATGACGGCATCGAACTGCTCAGAGAGCAGGCGAGTCTTTACGTCCTGGCTGGACTTGGCGGTGACGACGGCGGCTCCGGCGCCGGCGAGCACGTCGCGCTCGAACTCGAGCACGGCCTCTTCTTCCTCGACCAAGAGAACCCGGCCATGGATCGCGCCATCGTGCAGGCGGAGGGCCGGCTTTGGGGCCTCCGGTTGGGGAGCGGTTCCGGCCACCGCCGGCAATTTCACCTCGATCACCGCGCCGCCTTCCGGAGAATTGTTGGCGGTGATGTCGCCGCCGTGCTCCTTCACAATTCCGTAGCAGATGCTGAGACCGAGGCCGGTGCCTTTGCCGACGTTCTTCGTGGTGTAGAAGGGATCGAAGATGCGTTTGGGATCTTTAATGCCGGCGCCGTCGTCGGCGAACCTGGTGGAAACGTGTCCGCCATGGGCGGTGATGCTGATCCTCAATTTGCCGGTTCGTCCGGTCTCGAGAATGGCGTCAACAGCGTTGTTGATGATGTTGAGGAAAACCTGCTCGATCTGATGAGGGTCGGCGACCACCAGGACAGGATCGGCGGGGACGTCGCGGTCGACCTGAATGTTATTGATCTTGAGATCGTAATCGCGCAGGGCCAAAGTTTCGTCGAGCACCTTGCGGATATCCACTTCATCGCGTTGCGGCTTGCGCTGACGGGCGAAGGACAGCAGGTTCTGCACCACGCGGTGGGTGCGCTGCGCCTGCTTGAACAGCTTGCTGACGTAATCGGCCGCGCGCTCGTTCAAGCCCTCGGTTTCGAGCAGCTGCGCATAGCCCAGGATCGCGGTCAGGGGATTGTTGAGCTCGTGCGCCACCCCGGCGATCAGCTGCCCGACGGCCGACATCTTCTCACTCTGCAGCAACTGCTCCTGAGTTTTGCGCAGATATTCGTAGGCGCGGCAGGTTTCTTCGTAGAGCCGGACCTTTTCGATGGTGGTGGCCAACTGGCGGCTGATGGCGAGCAGCAGGTTCTCGTCATTGGTGGAATATTCGTAGCCCACGTGGCTGCACAGTCCCATGATGCCGACCGGGCTTTCCTTACCCCAGAACAGCACCCAGATCCAGGAGCGGTCCGGGTCGGAACGGAGGAACTCGGCCACTTTGGGCGGCAGGTGCGGCAGGTATTCGGCGGTGACCACTTCGGCGCGGGAGCGCATGACGAGATCGCCGAAGCCGTCGGCAAAAGAAATCTCGGCGGCGCGCGCCTTGTCGCGGCTGCGCGGTCCCCAGGCCGCACGGCGGCGATAGATCGGACCGTCGCTGTCCGACAGATAGACGGTGCCGCTTTCGGCCCCAAACAGCGTGACCACCTGGCGCAGGGTGAGGTTGAGAATTTCGTCGAGATCGAATGACTGCGCAGCCACCACGGCCATGGCGTTGAGCGCGTTGAGCTCGCGATTGCGCCGCTGCATCTCGTCTTCGGCGCGGCGCTTTTCCGTCATGTCGAGAACGAAGCCCTGATAGCGCTCGATGGCGCCTGTCGCGTCGCGGGTGGCGAAGCTGCTCTCGGAGGCCAGCAGCAGCGTGCCATCTTTTTTGCGCAGCGTGACTTCAAAGTTGCGCACGTAGTTGTGGTGTTCAATCTCTTTGCGGAAAGCTTCGCGCTGCTTGGGATCGACGCAGATTTCCGAATCGAGGTTCATCACCAGCAATTCGGAACGGTTGCTGTAGCCCAGCATGTGCACGAAGGCATCGTTGCAGTCGATCAGCGTGCCGGCCGGGCTGGCTACGTAGACGCCCTCCTGCACCTGCTCAAAGAGCAGCCGGTACCGCTCTTCGGCGGTGCGGCGCTCGGTGGTGTCGCGAACCACGTGGATGGTGCCTTTTTGCGGGCTGCTTTGCTCGGAGTACGAGGATGTGGAAACCACCGAGAAGCCGCCAAAGCAGGGGTCGGCGCCCTCAGTGAACTCTTCGTCGCCGCCGAGGGCGCAGTAGGGACAACCGGTCCATTCTCCGAAGGTATGGGGCAGCACCGACTCGCAGGTATTGCCGACGACATCGGCGGTGGCCAGGTGGAGCTGTTCCAGCAGCACCTGATTGGCTTTGATGATGCGGTAATCGGCGTCGTGGGCCAGGATGATGTCATGGATGGAGTCGAAGGTATTCATCCACTGCCGCTGTGAGCGCAGCACCTGCTCCAGCAGGCGGAAGTTCTCGACGGCGAGGGCGAGCTGCTTGCAGCAGGTTTGCAGGAAGTCCAGCTCTTCCGGGGTCCAGTGCCGATTGCGAGAATGGCCCAGCGTGAGCAATCCCAGCGGCGCCTTGGCGCCCACCACCGGCACAATCACTAACTGGCGGATCTTTTCGCGGTCCAGGCATTGCTCCGGCTCGTGCCCGGCTTGTTCCGGGGAGGCGACTTTGGCTGCGGGTTGCGCCAGCAGTTTGGAAATCTCTTCCGCGGGGGCGGCAAAACCGGCGTCACGCACAAACTCCGGGGAAAGTCCGGTGGCATGAGTGGCGACCAGATGTCCGCCTTCCAGCAGCCGGAACCAGGCGCCGCGCACCCGGACCGCGCGCTTCAGTTCTTCCAGCGTCCTCTGGACCACGCTGCCGTACTGCTGCGCGCTGACGATGCTGCTGCTGATGGCCTGCATGGCGTTGAGCCGCCGGGTGCGCGCGTGCGATTCCTCAAGCACGATCAGCAACATGCTGACCGCAAGGGAAATTTCTAAGGCGATGGAGGCGCCGGCAGGAATGCCATCGGTAAAAGGACTCCACTGCAGATGCAGGAGCGGCAGACACAGGGCCAGCAGCCAAGCCGACGGTTCCCAGCGTCCTCGGCGGGCGCGGAGCAGGGCCAGCGCCGCGGTCAGCAGCACGATGCGGTAGCTGACTTCCACCGCCATCCGCAGCGGCAACGAGTCCGGCCACAGCAGCACCCGGGCTCCGGCAAAGCCGACCAGCACCGGGGTGATCACCATCAGGGGCAGGACCAGATCCCGTGTGCGGGTATAGACCAGTACCGCACCGGCGAGCAGTCCAACGGCAAGCATGAATGTGGCTTGCACCACCACCAGATCAAACGGCGGCGGGATTCTGGCGGCCAAGCAGTGTTCTGCCAGCCGGGAAGCGAGCAGGGCAGTCCAGCCTAAGATCCAGATCTTGAGATAATTCTCGCGAAAAGCGCGCAACGCGAGCAGGGAAGCGCCCAGCAGGATCAGCAGCGTGATCTCTGCCGCCGAGGGTTGGGCAATCCCCAGCCTCGCCGCCGAGTTCCAGACCGACCAGAAGGACGCGCTCATGCTTGTGGACGTACGGATTCCTCTTCCTGAATACCATGGCTGGGTAATTTCTCGATGGAGTTTCGGGACCTCGATGATTACTTTCGGAATCTCGCGAAACGGTTACAATCGCCGATAGACTTCCGTGTATCGCCATGCCTGATCGCATCCTGGTAGTTGACGACGAAGAGCCGATTCGTGAGATCGTTGCCTCCATGCTGGGCACCGCCGGATATGTATGCAAAGAAGCCGGTTCTGGGATGGAAGCTCTGGCCATCCTGACCTCGGGCGAAGAGTTCGAACTGATGCTGTCCGATCTGATGATGGCCGACCTGGACGGCATCGGCCTGCTGGAGCGGACCAAGGAAAGATATCCCGACATGCCGGTGGTGATGGTTACCGCGGTGCACGACATCTCGGTGGCGCTGGCCGCCATTCGCAACGGCGCCTACGACTACCTGCTGAAGCCGTTCGAGCGCGAGCAACTGCTCAACACGGTGAGCCGCGCACTGGAAAATCGGCGTCTCAAGGTGGATAACCGCAATTACCAGACGAATCTGGAATCGCTGGTCAAAGCGCGTACCGACCAGCTGCAGGCGGCCATCGCGAATCTTGAGAGGTCGTATGACATTACGCTGGAAGCTTTGGGCGACGCGCTCGATCTGAAAGACGCCGAGACTGAGGGCCACTCCAAGCGGGTCACGGCCTTCACAATTGCGATTGCCAAGAACATGGGGTTGGCGCGCGAGCAGATCGCGATCATCGCCCGTGGCGCCTTCCTGCACGACTTCGGCAAGATGGCCATTCCCGACGCCATCCTGCGCAAGCCGGGCAAGCTGACCAAAGAAGAGATGGACATCATGAAGGAGCATGCCTATCTCGGCTACCAGATGCTGAAGAAGATTCCGTTCCTGGCCGAGGCGTCGGAAATCGTTTACACGCACCAGGAAAAATGGGATGGCACGGGGTATCCCCGGCATCTGAAGGGGGAACAGATTCCCCTGGGAGCCCGGATCTTTTCCGTAGCCGACACCCTCGATGCCATCACCTCCGACCGTCCCTATCGCCCGGCGCAGTCCCTGGCGGCGGCCCGCGAGGAAATCAAGCAGTGGTCGGGAAAGCAATTCGATCCTGAGGTGGTGAAGGTTTTTCTGGAGATGCCGGACTCGATCTGGGAAGGTCTGCGCAAAGACATTGACGGGCAATCGTACCGGGCGGCGTATTCGACGGGGGCTAAGGGCTAAGTCCGCTCGGTCTGGGGTAGGAGTGCCGAAAAATCCATACAAGCTTCTGCTGGCCACGTCTGCGGCGGTGTTGCTGCTGTTGGCGGTTGGCTGCGCGATCCTGCCTCGCGGTTTCGCCGTGATGGTGATCGGCGATATTTCGACCGGATTGCTGATGTTGCTCGCCTGCATTGCCTTTGCCATGCAGGGTTTCGCTGCTAGCGGCCGCACGCGCTGGTTCTGGATGCTGCAGGCTTCTGGTTGGGCCCTGTGGTTTTGCGATCAGATCGTTTGGATCGTCTTCGATCTGGTGTTGCGCCAGAAAATGCCCGCCATGTATCCCTCCGATGCTCTGCTATTTCTGGCGGGAGCGCCGATGATTGCCGGACTGCTTCTCCGGCCGCACCGGCAATCGTCAACGGCGAGCGTGCGCCTGGGGCTGTTGGATTTCCTGCTGCTGCTGCTGTGGTGGCTTTATCTTTACGTGGCGTTCGTGGTGTGCTGGCAATATCCTTCTCCGAACGAGGCCGCGTACAGCCGCAATTTTGACGTGCTCTCGGCGGCCGAGTCGGTTCTGCTTGCCGGCATCGTGCTGATGTTCTGGCGCGAGAGCTCCGGGGGCTGGGAGCGGCTCTATGCGCTGTTCTGTGGCGCGGCGCTGTTCAACGCCATTGCTTTCTTCAACCTCAACCATGCGCTGGAGAAAGGCGTTTATTACACCGGAAGCTGGTACGACATTCCGTATTGCGCGTCGTTCACTCTGTTCACAATAGTTCCGCTCTGGGGGGAGAGCCTGTCACCGACCCCCGAGAGCGTGGCCGACGAGGCCTTCAACACGCGGATGGGGAATCTGGCGATGATGGCGGTGCTGTCGTTGCCGATCATCGCGTTGTCAGCGCTGCTCCATACCGGCCTGCCGCAGAAAGCGTCCACCTTCCGCGTGCTGGTCACGCTCGCAACGATGTTCCTGATGGCGCTGTTGCTGTTCCTGCAGCATCACCGGCTGAACCGCGAACTGCAGCGCACCAACATGACCCTGCGGGAGGCCTCGCTGACGGATCCGCTGACCGGGTTGCGCAACCGCCGTTACTTCACAGCTACGATCGATGCCGAGGTCGGGCAGGCCCTGCGCTCCCATTCTGGCAGTCACGACCCGCATACCCGCGATCTGGTTTTCTACCTGATTGACGCCGACAACTTCAAGGAAGTGAATGACCGCTATGGCCACGACGTGGGAGACAAGGTGCTGGTTGAAATGGCGCAGCGCCTGAGTTCCTCCATCCGGCATTCCGACGTGCTGGTGCGCTGGGGCGGGGAAGAGTTTCTCATAGTCTCGCGCTACACCGATCGCAGCAATGCCGAATGGCTGGCCCATCGCGTGCTTTCCGCAGTGGGCGATAAACCGTTCTCGCTCGGCGATTCCGGAGAGACGATTCATCGGACTTGCTCTTTGGGATGGGCGGCTTTTCCGTGGTTCCCCGACGATCCGCGCGCGGTCGGGTACGAAGAAGTGTTGACCCTGGCCGATCGTGCGCTGCACCGCGCCAAAGAATCTGGCCGGAACTGTGCCGTCGGCATGCTTGCAGCGCATGGGCAGGGTCCCTCAACGCCCGTCGCCGGTTTGCATTCCAGCGCCCTTGCGGTCGAGGTCATGGCCATCGCCGGGCCTGATCCCGCCACTTAGCAAACACCGTCTCCCGGAAGCTTGTATCGCTCACCTTGTCTGAAACCACAGCTTGGGAAATGCCGCTTCCTGTTTCATACTCATGGTAGAGGCGCATATGAAAAGCACATTGTTATTAGCCGCGATTCTTCTCCTCCTTCCTGCGGGGTTCGCGCAGGATCATCCCGCAGTCACCGCCGAGGCCAATACCGTATACGTCGGAGCGGACGGCAAGTTCGAAGCGCCTCCGGACACGGCGCAGATTCAAATGAATGTCTCCGAGCAGGACAATTCACCGCAGGCGGCTTACCAGCGGGCTGCAAGAGACGTCGAGCAAGTGCGCCAGATTCTGCGGGCGAACGGGCTGGATCCGAAACAGGCTACGGTGGGATTCTTCTCGGACCAACCGGTATATGAGTGGAAACCGAAGCAGCACGTGGTCGCATACCGGGTCACAACCGACATTACGCTGAAGCTGAAAGACTTCACGAAAATCGGCTCGCTCATTCAACAACTCGCGGAGGCGAATGTCAGCGAAACTCAGACTCTGAACTACACACTCGAAAACATGGACGAGGCCAAGAACCGTGCGGTTGAGGATGCGTACCGGCGAGCCCGAAATTCAGCAGAGACACTGGCCCGCGCCAGCGGTCGCACGCTAGGCGACCTTTCCTGCGCGTCCATAGATACGTTTGAGAACCCGCGGCCGATGCCGCGTATGGCTAGGATGATGGCAGCTGGAGCGAACGCGGCGATGCCAGCGCCGACCGAAGAATTTACGCCGCAGACGGTGACCGTGACCGCGCACGTGAATGCGCTGTTTAATCTCAAATAACGCGCCCGGGAGAGACTAAATCGTCGCTGCAGCGGTGGGCGTTGAGGGCGGAGCGGTGGTCGCAAGCGGCTCGACTTGCAAGGTCAGACCGTCGACTCTGCGCACGACCACTAATTGCCCAGCCGGCAATGCGGAATTCGCAAGGGCATCCCAGAGTTCGCCATGAATGAAGACCTTGCCTTGCGGGGAGAGAGCGGTCTGCGCCACTCCAGTCTCGCCGACCAAACCCTGTACCCCCGTGACGATTTTGTTCCGGCGCGCTTTGAGCGCAATGCTCATAAGGAACGCAGTGATGAGGCCCAGAGGAACGCTGATGGCGAGCGCCGTCACCAGGTGCACGCGCATCTCCGGGATGGGGGCGTCCACCAGGAGCAGCCCGCCCAATGTGAGAAGCGCGATCCCGCCGAGGGTGAGCACTCCATGACTGGCAAACTTCGCCTCCGCGGCAAACAGGGCAAAAGCGCCCAGGATCAATACCATGGCCGCGAAGCGGGTGGGAAGCAGGTTGAGGGCGAATGCTGCCACCAGAATGAAGACGACTCCGACAGTTCCGGGAATGACGGCGCCGGGGTGATTGAATTCAACATAGAGCGAAAGCGCACCGATCGCGAGCAGAAGAAATGCGATGTTGGGATCCATCAGATAGGCGAGAATCTTTTCCTTCAGGGTCATCGCGAAGGGCGAAAACTGCTGGCCTGAGGTGGCGAGCGTGACGGTCTCTCCGTTAAAGCGTTTGAAGCTCTTGCCGTTGATCTGGCGAAGCAGGTCGTCTTCGCTGGAGGCAACGTAATCGATCAGGTGTTGGGACAGCGCTTCCTGGTCGGTGAATGACTTGGATTGCCGGACGGTGCTCTCGGCGACTTCTACATTGCGCCCGCGGCGCGAGGCCACCGAGCGCATCAGGGCGGCGGCGTCGTTCTCGATCTTTTCTTTCATCACGTCATCCATCTTGCCGCCGCCGAGGATGACGGGATGAGCCGCGCCGGTGTTGGTTCCCGGGGCCATGGCGGCAATGTCGGCGGACTCGAGAATGAAAAATCCCGCCGAGGCCGCGCGGGCGCCGCTGGGGGTGACGTAGATGATTACGGGAACGGCCGACGTAGTGATGTGCTCGATGATCTGGCGGGTTGAATCGACTAATCCGCCGGGGGTATTCAGTTCGATCAATACCGCTTCGTCGTGGCGGCGTCCCGCCTCGGCGATCGCCCGGGCAATGTACTCCTCGCTGATGGGCTGAATGGTGTCGTCTACGACGACCTTCAGAATCTCGGCCGAGGCCGGGAGCGAAGCGAGAAGAATGCTCAACGCACACAGCAGAAGGCGCAGAATCCATGAATTCTTCATAAGGAATGCAATATAGCAATGGCGCTGGTTGGCCCGGCGCTCGAATCTATTTTCTTCCTATTTCCGCGTGCTTGCAGGAATTTCTTGCGGTTCAGGCGTGGCGGGCGCGCGATTGGGCGCGGGTTGGGGAGCAGTCCATCCCGGCAAGTAGGTGCTGCCGGTGATCAGGCGGGCGCCTCGCTCATACGTCACGTAAGACCAGGCCCACTGAATAAAGACCAGCAGGCGGTTGCGAAAACCAATGAGGAAGAGAATGTGCACGAATAACCACGACAACCACGCCACATAACCCGAGATGTGAATCTTGCCGAACTGGGCCACCGCTGCGGCGCGGCCGATCGTGGCCAGACTTCCTTTATCCCAATAATGAAAGGAGGGGCGTGGACGCGAAAATCGGGACGGCGCTTCGGATACCTCACGAATCAGCTTGGCGACGAACTGTCCCTGTTGTATGGCGACGGGGGCGACTCCCGGGAGCATTTTTCCATGCTCATCTTTTGCCTCGGCGAGATCGCCGATGACGAAAACTTCGGGATGTCCGGGAAGACTCAAGTCCGGCAACACCGGCACGCGTCCGGCGCGATCGACCGTCACGCCTAACTTGCGTCCCAGCGGCGATGCTGCAACGCCCGCAGCCCACAGCACGACGGTCGCACTGACGCGCGTGTTGCCGATGTCGACGGCTCCAGGCTCAACCTTCGTGACCGTGGTGGATGTACGCACCTCGACGCCGAGTTGCTTGAGTTGCTCCTCGGCGCTGCGGGAAAGATCTTCGGCATAGGCCGGCAAAACCCGCGGGCCGCCTTCGATCAGCAGGATGTGGGTGCGGGCTGGATCGATGGAACGGAATTCGTGGGCCAAAGCGTGCCGGGAGATTTCCGCCAGAGTTCCAGCGAGTTCCACGCCCGTGGGACCGCCTCCGACGACGACGAAGTTCAACGGCATTTCGGGATGGCCGGCGGCAGCTTGCCGTTCCGCCAATTCAAAGGCGAGCAGCACGCGGCGACGAATTTCGAGGGCATCTTCGATGGTCTTCAAGCCGGGCGCGAGGGCTTCCCAATCGTCGTGCCCGAAGTAAGAATGTTGCGCCCCGGCAGCGACGATCAGGTAGTCGTAGGAAACGCGGTTTTCCGCCGTGATGACGATTTTGCTTTGCAGGTCAAAATCGGTCACTTCGCCCATCAGCACTTCCACATTCCTGCTGCGGAGAATCGATCGAATGGGTGCGGCAATTTCTCCGGGCGACAGGCCGGCCGTGGCGACTTGATAAAGCAGAGGCTGGAAAGTGTGATGGTTCTTGCGGTCGATCACGGTGATCTGCACCGGGGCTTTGGCAAGGTGCTGCGCGGCGGTCAAACCGCCGAAACCGGCTCCCACGATTACCACGCGAGGCGTCATGTGGCTGGACATCTTGCTGTTCCTTACCGCACCTCTATAAGATTCACGCAATGGCAGACGGTTCCAGAAGTTCTTTGGGCAAGATTCCTGGCGAAAATACGGCTCCGGGGTGGGCGCGCTGGCTCATGCCTTCGACCACGGACCTGATCTTCCTCGCGCTGCTGTTCGCGCTTACGGTTACGCCGCTGTCGGTGCGGCTGCTGGGAGATGCGGGAATCGGCTGGCACATTCGAGCCGGCCAACAGATTGTGCAGACGCACGCGATTCCGCGGACCGATCCCTTCTCCTCGTCCATGCCGGGCAAGCCATGGTTCGCGTGGGAATGGCTTTATGACGTGATGGTCGGGCAGCTGGATTCGATCGCCGGACTGAACGGTGTGGTTTGGCTGACTGCAATCTTGATCGGTGCTGTGTTCGCCTGGACGTTCCACCTGCTCCTGCGGCGCGGCACGAACCTGCCGATCGCGCTGGTGTTATTGCTGCTCGCGATCTCGGCCTCGATGATTCACTTTCTGGCGCGGCCGCACGTGCTCAACTGGCTGTTCACGCTTGCCTGGTTCTGGATCCTTGATGAGACCGAAGATGCGACCGAGAGAAATTGCCGCGATGGTGGGCTGAGAAGCCGCTGGTTGTGGGCGTTGCCCGCCCTGATGGTGGTATGGGTCAATGTTCATGGGGGATTTGTGCTCGGGTTCGCGCTGCTGGCGATTTACTGGCTGGGTTCCTTGTGGACCTGGTTCAACACCAGCGACAACCGAATTGAAGAGTCCCTTGCAAAGATTGCGGCGGGAAAGCGGGTGCGTACGCTGACTTGGGTTGGCTTGGCATCGGCGCTGGCCAGCCTGGTGAATCCTTATGGCTGGAAGCTGCAGGCGCACGTCTACGAATATCTATCGAACCGCTTTTTGATGGATCACATCGAGGAGTTCCAATCGCCGAACTTTCATGGCGTGGCGCAGAAATGCTTCCTGCTGTTAGTGCTGATCACGCTGGGCACACTGGCGACACGGGTTCGCGAGCGGCGGGTAAGCCAACTGTTCACCCTGTTGCTGGCGGTGTACACCGGCCTTTATTCCTCGCGAAACATTCCGGTTTCTTCCATTCTGCTGGTGATTATCGTTGGCCCGATGTTGCCCGAAGTCTCGGCGGATTTGTTTCACCGAATGAGCGCGGTCGAATCCAGACTGCGCGGTCATTGGTGGCCGATTGCCGCATCGGTTGCTATGTTCGCCATTGCGGCCAATCACGGGCGGATGGGCTCGAACCAGGGGATGGACGCGCACTTCGATGCCACGCGCATGCCGGTGGAAGCGGTGAATGTTCTGGAGCAACAAAAGATCGAGGGGCCGATTCTGACTCCCGACTATTGGGGCGGGTACATCATTTACCGGCTTTACCCAAGAACCCAGGTGGTGGTGGACGATCGGCACGACTTCTACGGGGCGGACTTCTTTAAGCTGTATTTGCGAATGGTGCACGTCGATTTCGGATGGGATGAATTTCTGCAGCGCTATAAGCCGCAGTACGTGCTGGTGCCGCGGGAATCGCCGTTGGCTAATATGCTCTTGAAGACGGCAGGATGGAAAGTCATCCGGCTGGATGAGGTCTCGATCACCTTTCGGCGCGATGCGCCGCGCTAATGGCGCGCGTCAATTCGCAGACGACCTTTGATGAAGCGATTCACACGGTGCCGGAGCTGAGCGCGGCGAAAGTCCGAGGAATTGGCTAGAAGCGATCGTCGGTGTTGATGCCGAAGCCCAGGATGGCCGTGACTGCGACGGGCTGGTTACTGCGCATGGCGGGCTGGAATTTCCAGGCGCGCAGGGCGGCCAGAACATTGGCGGTCATGGTGGCCGGGCCAGGTTCGAGCACGCGCACGTTGGTCAGATTTCCCTCAGCGTCGAGCGTGCAGGTGACAACCATGCGGGCGTGCGGCAGGCCCGCGGGAAGATCGGAACGGAGCGGGGCGGGAGCCGTC
>DASYYT010000086.1:0-2897 GCA_035949755.1 Candidatus Sulfotelmatobacter sp. | reverse complement strand
CGTCTTCGGCCCAGTGGCACGCCGAGGCCACCAGCGCCTTGGCCTCGCGCGCGATGCGGCCCCCGTGCCAGTCGGCGATGGCGACGTAGCGAGTGTGCCCGAGGCTGCCCAGGCCGGCCACGCGGCGAGCCAGACGATAGGGCAGATCGCGAGCCGGCATCAGGTGCTCGATGGCATCGATGGCCGTGACCGGGACATCTCCCTTGACGGTGGGAAGCGCGTCCATTTTGGCCCAGAAGTGAACCGGATCGCGCAGCTCGCTTTCGGCGATCAGGCGGAGCCACTCGTTCTTCTCCCCTAAGACGAAGGGCAAACCCTCGGCCCGCAGGCTCTCGGCGTAGCCGTCCAGAATAGCTGCGCAAATGTCTTTGCGATTCACCGGCAGGTGGCCGGCTTCCGACGCCAGGTGCGCGCTGACCGCCAGACGGACCAGGTCGTTCGCGTAAGGGAGCGTGTGCGCTTCGTCGAAGTCGTTCACGCCCCAGATGAGGCGCCCTTCGATGTCGCGCCAGGTGCCGAAATTTTCCACGTGCAAATCGCCGACCGCCAACACGCGCGGGCCCTTGGCCAGCTCGGGACACACCTTCGGCCAGACTTGCGCCCAGCGGTAATACGTCGCGCGCAGGAAGGGGAAGATTCCCTCCGCCATGCTGGCATGTTTGAGGTGGAGATCCTTCTTGACCAGATGGGTGCGATGGCCGAGCCAGTCTTCGAAGTGGCGCGTGGCTTTGACAACGTTCATTGCGAGGGAACGATAACGGGCATCGGGAGAAGAAGTCAACGGGAGCCGCCAGCGCCCTCCAGCATAGCTCCGCGGACTCCGCGTCAAAAACTTTTAAACGCAGAGCGCGCCGAGGAAGCAGAGAAAGTCCGGAGAACCTGGCGACCAGATTCCGGCACGCGAACCGTTCTACCGTTGCGTCTATCTATTTCTTGAAGAAGGCGGCGTTTTTTTCGATGAATTCCTTCTTCTCTTCCGGCACATCTTCGAGCACGTGAATCGAGTCGGAGGTGCAGGCTGGGACGCAGGCGCCGCAATCAATGCAGCCCTCCGGATCCACGTACATCTGAGTCGCATCCTCGTAGCCGGGCTCGTCGGTCTTCGGGTGAATGCAGTCGGTGGGGCAGACCTCAACGCAAAGAGAATCTTTGATGCAGGTATCGGTGATTACATAGGCCATGATGAATCGTTCTCCTGGAATGTACTCGCTCAGCAAAGAGTGTAGAAACTGGAGGGCGGCCCGGGCGGTGATTGCGATCACAGGCGGATGTGATAAGGATGAGCGATGAGCCGTCGTCGCTGAGTGCTCACAGCAGCATGTACTATTATTCACAATCCTTTTACTATAAATAAACTATGCCTGCCATTTCCGCTGCCATCTCCGAGGGTCTGGACCGCTATTCCATCGGGGAGAAACTTCGCACGCTCCGCCTTCGCAAGAGCATGGGACTGGTCGAACTGGGCAAACACACCGGCTTTTCTGCCGCCCTGCTTTCCAAGCTGGAAAGGGGAAAGTTGTTTCCCACTCTGCCCACACTCTTGCGCATCGCCCTGGTCTTCGGAGTGGGCCTGGATTACTTCTTTACCGACGAGCGCAAGCGCCGGGTGGTAAGCCTGGCCCGCAAGCAGGAGCGGGTGCGATTTCCCGAGCGCCCCGGGACCCACGACGTCCCTTATTATTTCGAGTGCCTGGATTACCGGGCGACGGAGCGCAAGCTGAGCGCCTTCTTCGCCGAATTTCAGGAGACCACCCCGGAGAAACTCAAGCCCCACCAGCATCCCGGCGTCGAATTTCTCTACCTCATCAAGGGCTCGCTGACGCTGAAAATCGGCAGCGAGGAGTTTCTTCTGGAGGCGGAAGACGCCATCTATTTCGATTCCGCGGTGCAGCACAGCTATCGCCGCCGCACCGCCAAAGCGTGCACCGCTCTGATCGTCACCGTGCCCTGATTCCGCCTCCAGGCGCGCTTGGGCCGGAAAATTTCCCACCCCCGATTACCTTTTTGAGTACTACCCGGGGTGCCTTGGTGGTACCTAAATTGCTATCTCCCGTTCATTGACAAGGCCTGTTGACCATTCCATACTCGCCCCGAAGCTGCAAAAACTTGCAATCTTGAAGGGCCGGGTGTTTGCCGGGAGTTGTGTTGTCCTCAGGACCGAGCTTATTTCCACTCATTTGGGTTTGAGCGAGTGATCACGGGATCACCACAGGAACTACCACAGGAAATACCACAGCGAACTACCACAGGAGGATCGTCGTGTTGAAGCTATCTCATAAGCTGATGCCCGCGGTTGGGGTGATTGCGATCGCCGTCGTGGCCATGCTGGCCATGGTTGCCACCGGCAAGTTGCGCGTGCCTGCCGTCAAGGCAACCAATTCTGTAGCGGCGCCCAGTTCGCAGCCGCCAGCCGTCAGCGCCGAACAGCGGGGCCGGGTGCGCGCGACTCTGGAGACGCTTCCGCTGGCCTTTGAAGCCAACCGGGGACAGACCGATCCGCAGGTGCAGTACATGGCGCGGGGCAACGGCTACACCGTTTTTTTGACTCCTGACGACACGGTTTTTGCCGTGCATTCCTCCTCGAGTTCCTCGCCCGCCGTCGGCAAGTTCGCCACCCGCTTCGCGGCCAAAGCGGTGCGCGCCTCGGGCCCGGAAATCACCGCCGCCGTTCACATGAAGCTGGTGGGAGCCAATCCCCACTCCCAGATCGCAGCCGGCCGCGAACTCCCCGGCCATACCAACTATTTCATCGGCAACGATCCCAGCAAGTGGCAGACGGGGGTCAAGCAATACGCCGCCGTGTCGTATCGTGACGTCTACCCGGGCGTGAACATGGCCTTCCACGGCCAGCAACGCCAGCTGGAATTTGATTTCATCGTGGCGCCCGGGGCGCAGGC
>DASYYT010000085.1:0-24859 GCA_035949755.1 Candidatus Sulfotelmatobacter sp. | reverse complement strand
ACTCACGTGGCGGCGATGATGAAGCTGGCGGGGTTCTCGGATGCCGAGGAGCGGGCAAAGCGAATTATCGATCTGGAACATGCCATCGCCGAGACGCATCGCAGCCTGGCGGAGAATGAAGACATTCACAAGGCCGACAATGCATGGGCGGCGACGGAATTTGCGACCAAGGCGCCGGGCTTGGACTGGGCGGAATATTTCCGTGGAGCGGGCCTGGAGCACGTGAAGATGTTCGATGTGTGGCAGCCGGAGGCGTTCAAAGGCGAGGCTGGGCTGGTGGAATCGACTCCGCTGGAGACATGGAAGGACTGGCTGGCATTTCACCTGATAGAGGCTTATGGCGGAGTTTTGCCGAAGGCCGTGGCTGAGGAAAGATTTGCATTCTTCGGGAAGGAATTGTCAGGGACTGAGCAGCAGCGTCCGCGGTGGCAGCGGGCGGTATTTGTGGTCGACGAGTTGCTGGGCGACGCGGTGGGCCGGGAGTACGCGAAAAAGTATTTCCCGCCTGAGGCAAAGGCGCAGGCACAGGCAATGGTGGCGCAACTGATCGTGGCTTACCACAAGCGGATCGGAGCGCTGCCGTGGATGAATGCGTCCACCAAAGCGGAGGCGGAGGCCAAGCTGTCGGCTCTGTACGTGGGGATTGGGTATCCGGAGACTTGGCACGATTACTCGAATTACGAAGTGAAGGCGGATGACGCGTTTGGAAATATATGGCGGGGAAATTTGTCGGAGTACCAGCGGCGCGTAGCGGAATTGGGTAAGCCGGTGGACAAGAAAGAGTGGTCGATGACGCCGCAGACCGTAAATGCGGTGAACCTGCCGCTGCAGAATGCATTGAACTTCCCGGCCGCGATTTTGCAGCCACCGTTTTATGATCCCAAGGCTCCGGCGGCGTCAAATTATGGCGCGATCGGATCGGTGATCGGGCACGAGATCAGCCACACCTTTGACACGGAAGGCAGCACGTTTGATTCGCATGGGCGGCTGCGGAACTGGTGGACGGACGCTGATCTGAAGCACTTCCAGGCGGCCACGGCAAAATTAGCGGCGCAGTACGACACCTACAAACCTTTTCCGGACCTGGCGATCAATGGCAAGCAGACGCTGGCGGAAAACATCGCTGACGTGGCGGGACTCTCGGCCGCGTATGACGGCTACCATGCTTCGCTGGATGGCAAGACGCCGCCTATGCAGGATGGCTTCACCGGGGACCAACAGTTCTTCCTTGCGTTCGCTCAGAACTGGGGAGAAAAAATACGGGAAGCGGCGTTGCGGCAGCAGGTCATGACCGATCCGCACGCTCCCGGGGAGTATCGGGCGCTGACGGTGCGGAATATAGACGCCTGGTATGCGGCATTTGATGTGAAACCGGGAGAGAATCTGTATCTGCCGGAAGCAGAGCGGGTGCGAATCTGGTGACGACGGGCGCTGCAATTTGGTTGCAGCGCCCCCTTCCCTGCAGGTAAAAGCCGTTCAAGGGCTCATTAGTGCAGTGTGATCCCAATCACATGCGGTTGTGAGCTAACGGATTGACGGGTTTGGCGGGGGAAGGCTATCCTTGAAGTTGAAATTGAAATTCATTTTCAAAATCATAAGGCTTCCCTAAATGTTTGACGCCTTTATTATTACTCTCCGCGAAGGGGTGGAGGCGGCGCTGATCGTCGGCATCACCCTGGCATACCTGACCAAGATCGGGCGGCCGGAACTGCGCAAGACGGTGTATGCCGCCCTGGTCGCGGCTTTCCTGGGCAGCATCGGCGTGGCCGTCGTCATCTCGCGCACGCACCTGAACGAGGACGTATTCGAAGGCTGGATCATGCTGGTCGCGGCCTTTTTCGTGGTCACCATGGTCGTCTTCATGATGAAGACGAGCCGGAAACTGAAGGGCGAGATCGAGAGCAAGGTCGGCCTGCTGGCCGGCAAGGACGCCTGGTTCGGGCTGTTCGTCTTCATCTTCCTGATGGTCCTGCGCGAGGGCGCGGAGACCGTGCTGATTCTGTCGGCGGTGACGCTGAATTCAACCGAACTGTTGAGCTTCCTGGGGACGCTGCTGGGCGTGATGTGCGCGATTGCATTTGGGGTGATGTTCGTCAAGGGCAGCGTGCGGATCAACCTGCAGAAGTTCTTTAAGGTGACGACGGCGATCATGTTTTTGGTGGCGGCGCAGTTGCTCATCTCGGGACTGCACGAGTTGTCGGAGAGCGGCGTCATAGCCTCGTCGAAGCGGGAGATGGCGATTATCGGTCCGATCGTCAGCAACGATTGGTTTTTCTTTGTAACGATTTTTGCGATGGCCGCGCTGATGGTGCTGTTTGAAGCCAAGCGGCGAACGCCGGTGCCAGCGCCGGATGCCTCCCCAGCCGAGCGGCGCAAGGCGGCCTGGAGCGCCCGCCGTGAACGGCTGTGGATGGGCTCGGTCTACACGTTTTCGTTTGTGTTCATCGCCATGGTAACCGCCGAATTTGTGTACACGAAGAACGTGAGCGCGCTCTCTCCGGCGACGGAAGTGACCTTTACGAACGGCAAGGTTTCGATACCGCTGGCGCAGGTTTCCGATGGAGATCTGCATCGTTTCCAGGCCAAGGAGAATGGGACCGATATCCGTTTCTGGCTGTATAAGAAGCCGGACGGAAAGGTGGCGACGGTGTTCGATGCGTGCGAGATCTGCGGGGCGGTCGGATTCTACAAGACGGCGAACGGCGTAGTGTGCAAGAACTGCGGGGCGCCGATCAATCCGCAATCGGTGGGAAGCCAGGGAGGATGCAATCCGGTGCCGCTGAAAGCGACGCAGACAGCCGACGCGGTCATCATTGAGGAGGCCGACATCGCGGCCGGCGGCCGCATGTTCGCGCAACAATAGTCCATGTTCGTGCGGCTGGTGTACGAATCCTTCCGGAGACAGAAACGGCGCAAACTGCTGGCCGGCGTGGCCATCACGCTGGGCGTGACGGTGGCGACGGCGATGATCGCGGTTGCTACCGATATCGGCGACAAGATCAACCGTGAACTGCGGACCATCGGGGCCAACCTGGTGGTCACTCCCCAGGAAGATTCGTTGGACGTGGAGATTGGCGGGGTGAATCTCAAGCCGCCCAGCGATGGGGCGTTCCTCGACGAGAAAGACCTCCCCAACATCAAAGGAATTTTCTGGCACAACAACATTACCGGCTTCGCGCCCATGCTGCCGGTGAACATCGCCGTGGAGAAAGACGGAAAGCGGCAGGAAGTGACTCTGCTGGGGACTTATTTTTCCAAAAAGCTGAAGTACGGCACCGACGAGTTCACGATCGGAGTGCGGACTACCGACCCGTGGTGGAAGGTTTCCGGGAAGTGGCCGGCGGATGATTCGCAGGAGATTTTGCTTGGAGAACGTCTGGCCCAACGGCTTGGCGAGAAGGCCGGGGATACGGTTGCGGTAGGCAGGCGGCAATTGCAGGTGAGCGGCGTACTGTCGACTGGCGCGGCTGAAGACGATGAGATTGTGGCGCCTCTCTGGCTGGCGCAGGAAATTCTGGGCAGGCCCGGAGCGGTGAAGCGAGTGTACGTGAGCGCATTGACCAAGCCGGAAGACGCCTTTGCGCGGCGCGATCCGAAGAGCTTGTCAGGGGCAATTTACGATCGCTGGTATTGCACGCCTTATCCGCAGGCGATCGCGTTGCAGTTAACCGAGGCGATTCCGCATTCCCATGCCGAGCAGATCCGGCAGGTGGCGCAGAACGAGGGCGCGGTGCTGACGCGCATCGAGGGACTGATTTTTCTGATCACGCTGGCGGCGTTGCTGGCTTCGGCGCTGGCGGTGTCGGCGGCGATGGCGACCGCCATCTTTGAACGGCGCGCCGAAGTTGGGTTGATGAAGGCCTTGGGCGCGGGAAAGCTCGCGGTGGCATCGGTATTTTTCGCGGAAGCGGCACTGCTGGCGCTGCTGGGCGGCGGGGTCGGCTTTGCGGCGGGATCGCTGCTGGCGCACCAGATCGGGCGCTCGATCTTCAGTTCGGACATTTCGATTCCGGCCGTGCTGCTGCCGGTGATTCTGGCGATTGCGGTGATTGTAACTTTTGCGGGGAGCGCGGCTGCGATCCGGCGGGCCGTGCAACTGGATCCCGTGTTTGCGTTGCGGGGGGAATTGTGAGCGCCGTCCAATCGAATCAGGCGCAGGATGTGGCGGCGAGACGGGCGCAGGCTCCGCACCGGTCGATGCTGCTGCGAATGCTGGTGCAGGCTGCGATTTTGCGGCGCGGGCGGGCGGCCTCCGCTCTATTCGCGATGGTCGTGGCAGCGGCAGTGGCTACGGCCATGCTGAATCTTTACGTGGACGTACAGGCAAAGCTGCAACGCGAGTTCCGCAATTATGGGGCGAATGTCATTCTGGTGGGAAAAGACGGCGCTTCCCTTCCCGCGAGTTCTTTGGCGCAAGTCGATTCCGTGATTGGCGCCCGGGGTGTTGCGGCGCCCTTCGGAATGATTGTGGCCCGGACATCTGGTGGGCAGCCGATTGTCGTCGCGGGCACGGATTTCGATCGCGTGCGCCAACTGGATAAGTGGTGGTCGGTCAGTAACTGGCCTGCTGCCATTTCCAGCGTTGCCACAAGCTCTAGAGAAGATTCCCACTTCTCCCAAAATGCGGGAGAAATGGGGGAACCGGCGTTGGTGGGGGTTCGCGCTTTGCCTGTTGTCTCGCCGAAGAACCAAGCTTTCGATCTCACTTTTCGAGGGCGCGTGTTGCATTTAAATCCCGCGGGCACAGTGAAGACCGGAGCGGCCGAGGACAGCCGCGTTTATATTTCGCTTTCTGATTTCGTCCAGTGGACTGGAGTGCAGCCTTCGACGATTGAAGTGGCCGTGAGCGGATCATCGGAGGAGGTTGCTAGCGCGATGCAGCAACTGGCTGTGGCGATTCCAACGGCGGAGGTGCGGCCGGTGCGGCAGATCATGGAGGGCGAGGCGCGGGTGCTGGGCAAGACCCGAGCCACGCTGCTGGCCGCAGCCGCTTTGATCATTCTGACTGCGGCATTGTGCGTGCTTTCTACTTTGATGGGATGGGTGTTTGACCGGAGGCGCGATTTCGCCATCATGAAAGCCTTGGGAGCGTCGGGACGGCTGCTGAACGGTTTCTTTGCCGCCGAGGCACTGGCGTTGGGTGCGACGGGAGCGGTGCTGGGATTTTTTGCCGGCATTGGCATGGCGGCGTGGATCGGGCGGGTGAATTTCCACGCCGCGGTAATGCCGCGTTTCAGCGTGCTGCCGGTGGTGCTGATTGGCAGCATGGCGGTGACCCTACTGTCGGCGATCCTACCCATCTCGCTGCTGCGGCAGGTGCAGCCGGCGGTGATCCTGAGGGGAGAGTGAGATGATTCAGATCAAGGATGTAACCAAGCTCTACCCCGCCAAAGAAACGGACCGGCCGGGCAAAGACAACGGCGCCATTCATGCGCTCGATCGCATTTCGCTGCATGTCGTACCGGGGGAGTGGCTTTCGATCATGGGCCCGTCGGGCTCGGGAAAATCTACTTTGGTGAACTTGATCGGATGCCTGGATCGTCCGTCGTCGGGCGAGATCTGGCTCGATGGGCAGAATGTGGCGGGTATTTCTTCGGCCGAACTGAATCGCGTGCGGGCGGAAAAAATCGGATTCATTTTCCAGCAGTTCCATCTGATTCCCTTTTTGACGGCAGTCGAGAACGTCATGCTGGCGCAGTATTTTCACAGCATGACCGATGAGAAAGAAGCGACTGAAGCCTTGGCGCGAGTGGGACTGGGAGATCGCGCGCATCACCTGCCATCGCAACTTTCCGGCGGCGAGCAGCAGCGGGTGTGCATAGCGCGGGCGCTGATCAATGATCCGCGGATTATTCTGGCGGATGAACCAACCGGGAATCTGGACGCGCAGAATGAAGAAATCGTGTTGCGTCTTTTGCGCGAATTCCATCAGCAGGGACGGACGATTGTGATGGTCACGCACGATCCCGTGGTGGCGCGGCTCGCCGATCGGCGCATTGAACTGCATCACGGGAAGATTGCATCGCAGGAAACATTCTCGATGGCCGATGAGGAGCAACTGGACGAGGTGCTGGAAGAACTCTGGGTGCTCGAGGAGCATGGCGAAATCGCGGAGGTCGAGCGCATGGAGGTGCACGGAGCGCTTCCGGTGAGCCTGGCAATCGAAAAGATGATCGAGCTGGCACTGGTGGTGTCGGCGCCGCATCCGGCGGAAGCGCACGATCATAAGCCATTTGTGAATCCCTGCCATGAGGCGCTGAAACCGGTGGCGGCCTCCACCGGGGATGGAACGCTGATTGTGCAACTGACGCCGCGGGGGCGGGAGCGGGCGGGAAGCATCATTCGGCGGCACCGGCTGGCGGAGCGGCTCTTCACCGATAGCCTGGCCATGGACAGTGAAACCGAAATCGAGCAGCAGGCTTGCAAATTTGAGCATATTCTTTCGCCGGAAGCGACGGATAAGATCTGCACGTTTCTGGGGCACCCCCGAACCTGCCCGCATGGGGCGCCGATCCCGCCGGGGCCGTGCTGCGGGGCTGCGGGATTGACCGGTACTGCTGTCACTGAGAGCGTGCGGTACAAATAGACCAAAGCTCCCACCACAGGAGACACAGAGACGCAGAGTGGAAGTTCCTTCCGCGTATCGCATTGATCATCCGCGCTGAGTCCCGGCGCGGTTTATGATCTTCAACACCATGCGGCATCCCACGATAGGCGTTTTCGATTCCGGCTTTGGCGGGCTGACCGTCCTTAAAGCTTTACTTGAACTCATTCCCGGCGCCGATTACGTCTACTTTGGCGACACGGCGCGGCTGCCTTATGGATCGAAGTCGGTGGAGACCGTGGCGCGGTATGCCGTCGAGGCGGCGCATTATCTGGAATCGAAGGGCGCGCAGATGCTGGTGATTGCCTGCAACACGGCAACGGCGCTGGCGCTGGATCGAATTACAACAGCTTCGCATGTGCCGGTGGTCGGAGTAGTTGAGCCGGGGGCCGAGGCCGCGGCTTCGGCGACTCGCAACCGAAAGATCATTGTCATCGGCACGGAGGCGACGGTCAGTAGCCACGCTTACCGCAAGGCGCTGGAAGCGCGCGGGCTGGCAGCGCGCGAGAAGGCTTGTCCCCTGCTGGTGCCGCTGGTCGAGGAAGGATGGGTGGAGCATCCGGTGACGGAGCAGGTCGCGCGGATTTATTTACAGGAGGCGTTCCGGGACGGCTTTGGCGAGGCGGATACCATGGTGTTGGGGTGCACGCATTATCCGCTGATCAAGCCGCTGCTTCATCGGGTGACGCCGGGACATGTGAGCATAGTGGATTCGGCAGAATCTACGGCGCGGGCAGTGGCAGGGCGGCTGCAGCAGTTGGTGCCCGCAACCGAGGGCGAGGAGCGGCGCGGAGTGCCCCGGCTGTCTTTTTTTGCTACCGATTCTACGGACAAATTTAAACGGCTGGGTGAACGGTTTTTGGGATTACCGATTCAAGACGTGCAGCATGTCGATTTGAAAGAGTGACCGCGGGGGTTACTTCTGCGCAACAGCCAGCTCAGATGCCGACGGTCTCAAATCCTGTGCGCAAGAAGTGAAGAAAAGAATCAGTAGAGACGCAGCCTCTGCGTCCCTACTAATCTGGTGGGAGAAATCTCAGTACAGGTGGAAGTCAACTTCGACGGCGATTTCGACGCGCACGGGGTGACCATCTTTCATCGCGGGTTCGAACTTCCAGTTCTTGACCGCTTCAATTGCTTTCTCGTCGAGGCCCATGCCCAGGCTGCTCAGCACGCGGATGTTGCTGGGACGGCCGTCGGTTCCGACGATCAGGCCGAGGGTGCAAGTGCCCTGGTATTTGGCTTTGCGGGCTTCTTCGGAGAATTCCGGTTCTGGGTTATAGATGACGCGCGGGGGAGCGACGCCGCCACCGACGTGGAAGAGGCCGCCGCCGGTGCCGCCGCCCTCGCCGGGTCCGAAGCCGGGACCTTTGCCGGATCCCACGCCGCCGCCGCTGCCGGAACCAATGCCGCTGCCCGATCCGGTGCCGTTGGAGGGCAGGATGGCGTGAGCCATGGGATCGCCGAGATTCGGCAGTTTGTTGGTAGCGAGCTGAACCTGGGGCGGGACGACGATAGTCGGTTCAACCGCCAACTTGGGATTCTGAACCCGGATCACAGCCGCAGGAGGCGTGATCTGCTCCATGGACAACCTGGGCAGCTTGCCCCTGCTGGCCTGCAGGACATCGCGGTCACCGCCGCCGCCACCGCCGCCGACTTGCGTTTTGGACGGCTTAAGGTCGGGCAAGGGGCCGGGATCGACCAGCGTCACCGTGGGCCTTAGCGGCGCGGCGGCTTTTACTACACGCCGTCCGATCAGCGTTCCCGCCACGATCAAGACGACGAGCAGGACGTGCGCGCCGGTAGAACCGAGTGCACCATTTTTCTTGTAATTATAAAAGCCCCAGATATCTTTGACGGGCTCGGGTTTGGATTCGAGCTTGAGAGGCGGGAGCTTTTTGGGGAAGAAAAACTCGTCTAGTTGCTGGAAAAGCGACTTCCAGAGGGGCTCTTCAAAAGTGTCGCGCGCCAGGAGCAAATGCAACTCCGGCTCATTACCTGGGGCGTTCATATTGATTTGTTCGGATCCCATAGTTCCCGTCTGGATGACATTGCTGCTCTGTGGGGAAGAGCTACCCTAACTACCGGGAAACCCGCTTCCTACACAGATGTTCGACCGCAAAGACAAGTTGCTTTCAAATCAGCCCGATTTTGTGGACAGGCCACGACCGGCCACCCCCCACGAAACGTAAGGGCCAGGTTCGTCTCTGCTTGCGATAAATTGTAACTCTCTTTTAACAGGAGCGACAGTGCATTTCGGTGTGCAGAGTAACCCTCGGAAAGACATGTCCTTCCTGACCCTGTGAGGCAGCGTGGACGTTACTGCTTTTGCTCCCTATAATGAAGGGATTCAATCATTTAAAAGAGGCGAGTGAGTTGCCGTTCGAACTGAAAAAGACCATCAACCTGCCCCAGACTGCCTTCCCCATGAAGGCCAACCTGCCCCAGAACGAGCCCAAGATGCTGGAACGCTGGGAGCAGATGGGGATTTACGAACGCATCCGGCAGGCGCGCAAGGGCGCGCCACGCTACGTTTTGCACGACGGGCCCCCATATACCAGCGGGCCGATCCATATGGGCACGGCGCTGAACAAGTGCCTGAAGGATTTCATCGTGAAATCGAAGACGATGGCAGGATTTGACGCTCCCTACGTGCCGGGGTGGGACTGCCACGGGCTGCCGATCGAGATCAAAGTTGATAAGGAATTGGGCGGAAAAAAGCTGCAGATGGCGCCCACGGCTGTGCGTGCCGCCTGCCGGAAATATGCGCAGAAATATCTGGACCTGCAGCGCACCCAGTTCAAGCGCATCGGCGTGTTCGGGCGATTCGAGCGTCCCTACGCGACCATGACTCCGCAGTACGAGTCAGTCGTGCTTGCGACGTTCTTTTCGTTTTACGAGAATGGCTTCGTCTACAAGGGGCTGCGAGCGGTCTACTGGTGCATGCACGACGAGACCGCGCTGGCCGAGGCCGAAGTCGAGTACGAGAACCACACCAGCAGCACGGTGTGGGTGAAGTACCGGCTGCTGGATGATCCGGCGGCGATCGATCCGGCGCTGGCGGGCAAAAAAGTTTCGACCATCATCTGGACGACCACGCCGTGGACGCTGCCAGCTTCGATGGCCGTGGCGTTTCATCCCGACGAAGAGTATGTGGCGATGGAGTCGGGAGGCGAAGTTTACATCGTCGCATCGAGGCTGGCGGCGGAGGTCGCGGCGGCGTGCAAGCTGGCCGAACCGCAGGCGCTGGCCCGTTTTCCCGGACGCAAGATGGAACGGCTGAACTTCCAGCACCCATTCCTGGAGCGCAAGATTCTCGGTGTGCTGGCGGACTACGTCACGATGGATACCGGCACCGGCGTGGTGCATACGGCTCCTTCCCATGGCGCCGAAGACTTCATCACGGGGATGAAGTATGGGCTGGATGCGACCAGCAACGTTGACGAGAAGGGCATCTTGCGCAATGGACTGCCGGAGTACACGGGCAAGCGGGTGTGGGATGCGAACCAGCCGATCATCGATCTGGTGAAAAGCCGCGGAGCGCTGCTGCACACGGAGAAGACCGAGCACTCCTATCCGCACTGCTGGCGCTGCCACAATCCGGTGATTTTTCGCGCGACCGAGCAGTGGTTCATTTCCATGGAAACGCCAATGCCGGGCGGCGCGGGAACGAACGACACGCTGCGCTCGCGCACGCTCGAAGAGATCAAGAAAGTGAAATGGGATCCGGCCTGGGGCGAAGAGCGGCTGTCGAACATGATCGAGACCCGGCCGGACTGGTGCATTTCGCGCCAGCGCGTGTGGGGCGTGCCCATCGCCGTGTTTTTGTGCGAAGCATGCGGGAAACCGCTGAACGATAAGGCGGTCAATCGCAAGGTGGTCGAGCTGTTTCGCAGGGCTGGCGCGGATGCCTGGTTCACGCCGGAGTCGGACAACCTGCTTCCTGCTGGAATCACGTGTCCGCATTGTGGTGGAACGAAGTTCGAGAAAGAGACTGACATCTTTGATGTCTGGCTGGAGTCGGGCGCGAGCTATCTGGCGCTGATCGATGATGAGCCCGATTATCCGTGGCCTTCGGATTTGTATCTCGAGGGCGGGGACCAGTATCGGGGATGGTTTCAGTCTTCCCTGCTCTGCGCGATGGGTACGCACCAGAGCCCGCCGTACCGCGGCGTGGTGACGCCGGGGTGGACCCTGGACGAAAAAGGCCAGGCCATGTCGAAGTCGCGGGGCAATGACGTGGACCCGGTGGATATTTCGAGCCGGCTGGGCGGCGAGGTGGTGCGGTTGTGGGTGGCGTCGGTGGACTTCCGCGAGGACGTGGTCGGGTCGGAAGCGCTGATGCAGCGCGTGGGCGAAAACTATCGCGAGATCCGCAACAAGCTGTTCAAGAATGCCTTGGGAAATCTGTATGACTTCGATTCGCAGGCGAATGCGGTTCCTTTCGAAAAAATGGAAGCGCTGGATCAGTACATGCTGCGGCAGACCTGGGCGGTGGTGCGCGATGTGCGCAAGTGGTACGACGACTTTGCCTTTCACAAGATCTATCACCGGGTAAATCACTTCTGCGTAGTGGAATTGAGCGCTTTTTATTTCGACGTGATCAAGGACCGGCTCTATACCTATGCGCCCAATTCGCCGGGACGGCGCTCGGGGCAGACTGCGGTATGGAGAATCCTGGAGGCGATGACACGGCTGCTGGCCCCGATTCTCACTTTTACCTGCGAGGAGGTCTGGCAACATTTGCCCCAGGTGCCGGGCCGCGTAGAGAGCGTGCACATGGCCCTTTTCCCCGCCGCGGCAGACGTGTTCAGCAGCGCGTCGGTTCCGGAAAGCGATCCGCAAAGAGAGCAGGATTGGACGACATTGCTGGCAGTGCGAGAGCAGGTGATGAAGGCGCTGGAGGAAGAACGAAACAACAAAGGGATCGGCAAGAGCCTGGAGGCGCAGTTGGTGATCACGGCGGGCGATCCTGCGTACTCGGTGCTGAAACGGTATGCCGACCAGTTGCGATATTTGTTTATTGTTTCGGCAGTGATGCTGGTGCAGGGGTCGGGAAATGGGACCAGCGGCGTGCGGGTCGAGGTTAAGAAGGCTGACGGCGCCAAATGCGACCGCTGCTGGAATTACTCCACCCACGTAGGCGAGGACAAAACCTATCCGACGGTTTGCGAGCGCTGCAGCGCGGTGCTGAAAGAACTCGAGGCGGGGCAACCGGAGTGACTTCAGGTGGCGTTTTCTGCAGAGTCTGCTTCACTTCCAGAGTCCATGGTGCGGAAACGGTTTTCTGTGCTGCGCTGACGATCCCGGCTACTATGCAGATAGGGCAAACCTTAGAATGACCGCGAAGCTGGCGCGCGCCGTCCACCTTGGATTAGCTCTGCTGGTGGTAGTTCTCGACCGCTGGACCAAGCTTCTGGTCGCCGCCCGGCTTCCCATGTATCGCCAGATTCAGATCATCCCGGGATTTTTCCGCATCACCCATACCGAGAATACGGGCGCGGCATTCAGCCTGTTCGCCGACTCCCCCTCGCGCTGGAAGACCGGGATGCTGATCGGCTTTTCGGTGGTCGCGATGGTGGTGGTCTTTGTGCTTCTGTGGAAACAGCGACGGCCGCTCAGCATGACCGGGATTGCACTGTCGCTGATTCTGGGCGGGGCGATGGGAAATCTGTGGGACCGGGTCGCGAGCGGGCGCGTGGTGGACTTCTTACTCTTCTATGTGAACCGATACCAGTGGCCCGTGTTCAACCTGGCGGATAGCGCGATTGTGGTGGGAGCGGCGCTGCTGGTGATCGAGATTCTGTTTCACAAACCATCGCAGGGGCACAGTCCGACAGCGTAAGCGTGAGCCGCTCTCGTTCAATTTGACCTTCCCCGCCTCCGCTCAACCTGACGCTCTGCCGCGGAAGCGGTGATCCTAAGCAGCCTGCTATTGCAACGGCCCATTGTGATCAACATCACGCTCACGCGTGACTCAAAAACGCGTCAGAGTGTCTGCGAGCCCTCGCTAGATTGGACTCGCCTTCGCACAAAACCCGGGGTTCACCATCCTGGAACTCTACCAGGGCGCAGATTCTGAGCGCTCTCGTGCCCCGTCTCTTGTGATAAGTCTCTTTGCTGTCAATCCCTGCCGCCAGACCGTCCAGCAGCTTCTCCCTTCCGCCGCGTGGCTCCGCACGCCGATCAAGAACAAGAAATGCCTTGGATTTCAGTTTTCGGCAGTTCTTCAACAGTATTCCGATTGTGATTGAAATCACATTCGAGTGTGATTAAACATCCGGCAAACTACCAACCCCGTGGCTAGTATCACGTTCATCTGCAATAGGACGAGTGGGGCAACAAACCTCACGAAATCAGTGATTAGGAGGCGACATCAGTGCGCATTCGCAGAACTATGCTCGTCTTCGCGTTGCCGTTCCTTAAAGGGTCAGCAGGGTTCCGTGGGTGTGCCCGGCGATCCTCGAAAAAAGGAGATGCCAGATGAAGATGGTCGCGGTTTTCTTACTAACGGCAGTCGTAATTGTGGGCTTGCTATTTTTCGAAGCGGGCAATCCGCCCAAGGCGACGGCGGTTCCGAGTTACGCTCGGCAGACAGGCCTGCCGTGCAGCGGATGCCACTATGCCCCCCCAGAACTCAACCCTGCCGGGCGAAGGTTCAAGCTGCT
This sequence comes from Candidatus Sulfotelmatobacter sp., assembly GCA_035949755.1. Lineage (GTDB taxonomy): Bacteria > Acidobacteriota > Terriglobia > Terriglobales > Acidobacteriaceae > Sulfotelmatobacter. Next base: position 11,587 of record DASYYT010000085.1, on the reverse strand, counting down.
CGGCTACGTCGACAAGGCGGATGAGACCAAAGTCGTGCAGACGGAAGGGAACAAGAAGCGCGCCGGCCTCGACTTGCTCGCCTCTCTGCCTCTCTCGGTGATGTTGGACACATCGTTCACTTCGACGAAATCTCCGGTCCCCGGCACCCAGAACGGCAGTTTTGAAATGCCGCAAGACATTTCCCTTTTCCTTTCAGGCGCCTGGACCACTCACGTCGGCAGCTTCGTGCAAGTGACCTACGACACTCAGGACGACCATTTCAGCATGGATAACACCGACATTCGCTATGCCAACACGACGAAGGTCGGCGGCAAGGAACTGGTCTACGGACTCGATCTGAACAACAACCCTACGGTTGAGGATTTGTGGAACAGCACTCCGGCCTGGAGCTATCCCTGGATAGCCAGTGATTGGGCGCCGAGCCCGAACGCCTCCCCCATCATCAACGGCGGTTTGGCCCAGGATGTTGGAGGAATCGGCGCTTACGGAATGTGGAACAACCATCTGTATTTCGATGCCCACGTTTATCGCTCGGAACATGTGGGCACCGCGCAGCCGTTCGCGGCCACCCCGGGGTTGACCACCATTCGCGGAGTCGCACCCTACTGGCGCGTCGCCTGGCAGCAACTGACAGCAAAAACCCAGTATGAATTCGGCGCCTACGGCATGCACATGCAGGCGACACCGAATGACATCACGGGCCCCAAGGACGGATACACCGATTTTGCCTTCGACACGCAAATCGACCGGAGCATGTACCGCACCGATGTGCTGTCTTTCCGCGCGACCTATATTCGAGAGAACTCCAACTTGCTGGCGAGTTTCGCGGCGGGTGCGGCCTCACAGGCTACCCATCACCTGAATACGGTTCTGGCCAATGCCGAGTACCACATCGGTAACAAGTACACGGGAACCCTCGGCTGGTTCAACACGACCGGTACGCCCGACCTTGTGCTGTACCCATCAGGCCCGGTGAGCGGAAACTTTAATGGCGATCCGAGAGGCAGCGGCTACATTGCCAACTTCACCTACTGGCCCTGGCAGAACCTGCTGCTCGGTTTGCAATACACGGGATATACGCGCTTTAATGGCGGTTCGACCAACTATGACGGTAGCGGCCGCAATGCGGTCGCAAATAATACAGTTTATCTGGACGCAAAAATCATTTTCTGACAAAGCTGTGGATTTCTATCAGTGCAAAAGGAGAACAGGGTAATGAAATACAAAGCGTGCGTATTGATGCTGGTGGTGGCCGGTTTGTGTATGGCAGCGTCGGCCGGCGAGATCGAGGGCAAGGTCACGGGCAAGAAAGGCAAGTCGGTGGTGTACGTGGACGCCATCGCCGGCAAAACCTTCCCGGCTCCTAAGGACCATCCGGTGATAGACCAGAAAGGCCTGATGTTTGTGCCGCACATTATGGTTGTCCAGCAAGGCACGACGGTTGAGTTCTTGAATAGCGATACCGTACAACACAACGTCTTCTGGACTGAGATCGGCAACGACAAAAAAGCCGGACACAACCTCGGCACCTGGCCAAAAGGGGACAAACGCTCCTACACCTTTGACAAGGCGGGCGTCGTGCCGCTGCTCTGCAACGTTCACCCCGATATGGCGGGCTACCTGGTTGTCAGTCCAACTCCCTACTTCGCTGAAACCGACGACGCCGGCAACTATAAGATCAAGGACGTGCCGGACGGCAGCTACACGGTCACAGCGTGGCACGAAGGCGCAAAGAGTGAGTCCAAGCCCGTGACCGTCTCGGGTTCGGGCAAGGCGGATTTCGCCCTGACGAAGTAGCCATGTTGTGGTTGCGAGGAGGGGAGCAGAGTGCTTGAGACTCCCTCCCTGACTCGTTTCGTTCCGGGCATGCAGGTTTCAGAGGGGCTCATAAGCAACGCCAATGCTGAAGCGTTTCAGAAACAAAAAAGTTGATGCGGATTGGCTTCACACAAACTTTCCCTGCATGATGGCGTGCCCGGCCCACACCAACGCCGGGCGCTACGTCGGCCTGATTGCTGAGGGCAGGTTTGAAGAAGCCTACCGGCTGGCGCGGGATCCGAATCCACTGGCCAGCATCTGCGGACGGGTCTGTGCCCACCCCTGCGAGACGGCATGCCGCCGCGGCGAGATCGACCGGCCGATTTCCATTCGTGCGCTCAAGCGATTTCTCACCGAGCAATTCGGACCAGAGTCGAAACATCCCATCAATGTCAACGATGGACGGGGGCAGGAAAAGCTTCCCTACAAGGTTGCGGTCGTTGGCGGTGGCCCGGTTGGACTTTCCGCAGCCCACGATCTTGCGTTGATGGGCTATGCAGTCACCATCTTCGAGGCCGCTCCCGTGGCGGGCGGAATGCTGTATCTGGGCATTCCCGAATATCGTCTGCCGCGAAATGTGGTGGAGGCGCAAGTTCGCGAAATCCTTGAGACGGGAGACATCACACTCAAGCTGAATCACGCGGCGGGACGAGACTTCACCATCTCGGACTTGCGCAGGCAGGGATTCGACGCGGTGCTGATCGCGGTGGGGGCGCATCGCAGCCGCGATCTGAGCATTCCCGGCGTTGATCTCGATGGAGTACACAAGGGAATCGATTTCCTGCTGAACGTGAATCTTGGCTACAAGTTCACCATCGGCAAGAAAGTCATCGTGATCGGCGGCGGAAACGTAGCCATGGACGTGGCCCGCTCGGCCGCCCGCGAAGTGCTGCGCCAGCATGCCGGCGGCGTGGAAGACGTCGAACCCTCGGCGGAGAACGTTTCAGCCGTCGCAACCAAGGAAATGGTCGACATCTCGCTTTCCGCATTGCGCATGGGTGCTCGCGAAGTGGATCTTGTCTGCCTTGAGCGGCGCAACGAAATGCCCGCCGCACTGGAAGAGATCGAAGAGGCTGAAGAAGAAGGAATCACTATTCACCCCGGATTCGGCCCCAAGCGAGTCCTCGGAAAAGACGGGAAGGTCGCCGGGCTGGAGGTTCTAAAGACCAAGTGGGTCTTCGATCAGAACAAGCGGTTCAACCCTGCTTTTTTCGAGAATAGCGAGACCGAGATCGAATGCGACACGATCATCATGGCTATCGGCCAGGCGCCGCGTCTGGATTTCCTCACGGCGGAAGACAAGGTTGAGATTTCTCCGCACGGCCTGATCGCGGTAAATCCTCAGACACTGATGACTTCGGCTCCCGGAATCTTCGCCGGCGGCGATTGTGTTTTCGGACCGCGCTTGATTATTGACAGTGTTGGCGACGGCAAGCGCGCCGCCGTCGGCGTTGACGAGTATCTGCGCGGCGGCAAGCATCCGGAACCCATCATCGAAGTCGAAGTGCTCAAACGGCACGCGATGCCCCTCGGTTACCTCGACCTCAACCGTCAACCGGTTCCGATGCTTCCTCTGGAGCGCCGCACCGGCGTGACGGAAGTCGAGGTCGGCTACGACGCGCCCGCAGCGGTCGCCGAGGCGCAGCGCTGCCTCCATTGCTGGGTGAACACAATTTTCGAGGGAACCCCGGAAGACGGCAGCATGTGCATCCTGTGCGGGGGATGTGTGGACGTTTGTCCAGAAACATGTCTGGAGCTGGTTTCGCTCGACCGCATCGCGTTTGAACCGGAGACGGTCAAGCACATCCGCGACAACCAGGACTGTTTCGGAGTCGAGTTCGACGAAGTGAAAGCCGACGAACTCGGCATTGTCACCGGGGCAGCCATGCTGAAGGACGAGACCCGTTGTATTCGTTGCGGCCTGTGCGCAATGCGCTGCCCGGTGGGCACCATCACGATGGAATCGTACAACCTGGTTCCGGCAGAACCGACCGGCCTGATTTCAATCGCGGCCATCGGCGCAGGATTGCAGAGATAGTTTCTGTGAAGTTAAATTTCCACCTCTCGCACAGATGGCGAGACGTGAGCACCCAAACGCGATTGTGGGTGAAGCATTCAGTCAGAGGGACTTATGGCGGAAGAGAAGAAGGGTCCGTTGGGAGACGAACTGAGCCGGCGTCAGTTCTTTACCAAGCTCGGATTGGGATCGCTGAGCATTGCCGCAGTTGGGACGGTGGCGTTCTCGTATCAGTACCTCGAGCCCAACGTGCTCTACGAGCCATCCCCAATTGTCAATGAGGGGAAGCCGGAGCGCTATCCGCTCGACTCGGTCACCCTCGACGTGAACAACGCGATCTACATCATCCACTCCCAGGAAGGTTATTTCTCGTTGAGCGCAATCTGCACGCACCTGGGATGCATGACCGCATGGAAGCCTGAGTTGGGCATCATCGCCTGTCCCTGCCACGGCAGCAAGTTCTACGTGCGCGACGAGGACGATCACAAGGCGGGGGACAAGATTGAAGGTCCGGCGCCACGGCCGCTTCCGTGGAAACGCATCTGGCTCAATGACGACGGCGATCTGCTGGTAGATCGCTCGACCGACGTGCCCGCGCAGGCGCGGGAATCATTCGTGAGGGTCTAGCTTGAGGAAATCAGAATGGCAAAAACGGTAGACCAATATTTCAACGAATTGCAGCAGACGCGAGTCTGGCGGTCGATGTTTCGCAGTGGCACGGGATCGAGCACTCTGAAGCGGGCGCTGGCCATTCAACAGAACGTGTTTCTGCACCTGTTCTCCACCAAGGCCCGCACCCGCGTGCTGAGTTTCAGCGCAACCTGGTACCTGGGCACCTTGACGCTGGGAACATTTGTGATCCTGATCGCCACCGGAATACCGCTGATGCTTTATTACCATCCGTCAGTGCCGCAAGCTTACGCCGACACGAAAGACCTGCAATTCGTGGTGTCGTCGGGGTTGTTCTTGCGCAACCTGCACCGGTGGGCGGCGCATGCCATGGTCTTTCTGGTGTTCGCGCACATGTTCAAGGTTTTCTATCGCGGTGCCTACCGCACACCCCGTGAATTTAACTGGGTCATCGGCGTCATTCTCCTGCTGATTACGCTCTTGCTCAGTTACACCGGGTACCTGCTTCCCTGGGATCAACTGGCGTATTGGGCGATCACTGTGGGATCGAATATCGCCTCGGCTGTACCTTTGATTGGAGACAAGATTCACTTTCTGCTGCTGGGCGGACACGCAGTGAACGCTAACGCCCTGCTCCGCTTCTACGTGCTGCACTGCATGATCCTGCCGCTGACGGCCATGTTCTTCGTCGCGATTCACTTCTGGCGAATCCGTAAGGATGGCGGCCTCTACTCGCACGACAGCGAACCGGCAGTGGTTCGTGCGCAGGCTAGGAATGGTGTGGCGGCTGCGATTCCGACCCCTGGCAAAGCAGGCGACGAGCGGGCCCCCGCGACTCCTGGAACGGAGGCGAAATAGTCATGGCGGACAACAAAGATTTCGTCGCCGGCATTGACTCGAATGCCAAAAAGTCTCCCCGGCGGATTGTGTTCGTCACCCGCCGCACCTCGGCGCAGGTGAAGGCCGAGACCGAAGATCAGATCCAGACTTTTCCCGAAGTTCTATTCCGCGCGGCGGTTGCAATCATGACGCTGGCGACCGTCCTCATCTGGATCGCTTTGATGTTCAACGCGCCCCTCGAAGGCCTTGCCGACCCATCGCACACACCCAATCCCGCCAAGGCTCCCTGGTACTTCCTTGGGCTGCAGGAGATGTTGCACTACTTCCCTCCAGTCGTCGCGGGAGTTTTGGTGCCGGGCCTGGTGGTGATGGCGCTCATCGTGATTCCGTATTTCAAGGTCAACATCGAAGCGGACGGGCTCTTTCTAAAAGACCGTGTGAAACGGCTGCGGATCTTCTATGTCGTCGCCAGCGCGCTGTCGATCTTTCTCCTGTTCTTTAAGGTCTACGACGCTTTGGTGCCAACGCTGGTCATGGCGGGGTTCATGCTGCTGGCGGCGCAGAGTTCTCCGGCGTCGCCGTCAGCTTTCCGCAGGTATCTCGCGGGGAGGCCTCTTTCCTATTGGGTGATGACTTGGTTCTTATTTGAGCTGGTGGTGCTCACGGCTATCGGCACATTCTTCCGCGGGCCGGGCTGGTCCTGGGTCTGGCCGTGGCAAGGTTGATAGAGATGGTCATACAGATGAATATCGGAATGCGGCGATCATGAGACAAAAACTTATGGCGCTGTGGCAGAAACTGTTCGGAGACAGCGTGCGCGCCTTCGGCGTCATCAGCGTGATTTTCCTGGTCTCGATGGCGATTGCTCCAGCGAAAAACTTCTTCAGCGAGTGGCGTCACTATCAGCACGGCTACCTGAGGATGATCCGCAACCGCAGCGATGCTACTACGCTGCAGCGGCACTTCACGGGCGGAATTCAACAGATATGGCTCCCAGAGCTGGATGTGGTGGACCGCTGCACCAGCTGTCACGTGGGGCTCAAGGAAGCGAGCCTGACCGACGTTGCGACGCAACCCTATCGGAAACATCCGGTCATTCCTCACAAACTTGATCAATTCGGGTGCACCACCTGCCATCGCGGACAGGGTGCAGCGACGACCGTGGCCGAGGCCCACAACAGCACACTGGCCTGGGAACAACCAATTCTGCCGGCGAAATACATTGAGTCTTCCTGCGGAGAGTGCCATCGCGGGCAGCTGCCGGGAACACCGAAGCTGAACCAGGGCCGGTATCTGCTTGCGAGGCAAGGGTGTGTGCACTGCCACGCGGTGAAACTGCCCGACGGCAGCACGATGAAAGCGACGGACGATCCGCCGTCCTTGTCGCATATCGCCGACAAGACGACGCGGGAATGGATCTTCGCCTGGCTGAAAGATCCACAGGCATATGCGACGACATCGACAATGCCGAACTTCAAGCTGAGCGATGGCGACGCCGGTGATATTTCGGCGTTCCTCATCGCCAACAGCACGCCCATCCCAGGCGACAATATCGCGGCGTCGGCCAAGGCATCGAGCGATCCGACCGCCGGAGCCAGTCTTTACGGAGAATCCTTCTGCGCCTCTTGCCATGCCGTGCAGAACGCGGCCGGCAATATTGTAGGCGGTGACGTGGGGCCGGAATTGACTCGCGTGGGCAGCAAGGTCAAACCTGAGTGGCTGCAGGCCTGGCTGCGCAATCCACGAGTCTATAACCCGCCCACGGGTATGCCACACTACCGTTTCAACGACAGCCAAGTAGCAACTCTCTCGGGCTTCCTGCTGGCAAAGAGCGATTCCGATCTGCTCGCTAACGTTCATCTGGAACCGGCAACGCCGGAGCAGATCGCGCACGGCAAGCGCCTGGTCTCCGACTACGGCTGCGCCGCGTGCCACGAAATTGCCGGCATCAAGAAGCCGGAGACCTTCGCGCCCGAACTCAGCCGCATCGGCAGCAAAGCGATTACGCAACTGATCTTCCTTCCCGGCATGCCGCACACGCTGCCGGACTACATCGCGGGAAAGATCAGGGATCCGCGCGCCTTCTCGCCTGGACTGAAAATGCCTCAGTACACGTTCACCGCGGCGCAGATCAATGCACTGACCACGGCATTGCTCGCGCTGAATGAACGCTCGTTCGCACTGCCGCCATCGCTCGAGGTGCCCGGCAAGACCGAGACGGACTATCAACCCGCGGGCAAAGCCGGGAAGCTGATGAACGACCTCGCCTGTCTCAGCTGCCATCGCATCAATGGTCACGGCGGAGATATGGCCCCGGACCTCACATGGGAAGGTAGCTCAGTCCAGCGGGATTGGCTGGTCCAGTTCCTTAAGAATCCGGGAACGCTCCGCCCGGCGCTGATCCGCCGCATGCCGCGCTTCAACCTGTCCGATAGCGAGATCAGCGAACTCACCGACTACATGATGACCGTTTACCAGAGCCCCGCAATCGACCGCGATTCGATGCCGCTGAGCGGATATTCGCCGGGCCAAGTCGAACTCGGCAAGCAGCTCTTCTATGAAAAATACTCGTGCCAGGGCTGCCACATTGTCGACACGAAAACTGATAAGGGCTACATCGGGCCAACCCTCACCCATGTTGGATCGCGCCTGACCGCGCCATGGATTTATCAATGGTTGAAGGATCCACAAGCCCTTCGTCCCGGAACCATCGAGCCCGACCGGGCCATGAGCGATGAAGATGCGCGGGCGTTGACGGCATTCCTGATGTCGCAAAAAGGCGGAGGCAAACCGGAGGTCGCAAAGAAATGAAACCCTACTCTGCATTGCTTCTCGGTTTTGCCTTGCTGGGAACGTCGTGCTCACACCAGCGCGAGTCGGCGGCATTGCCCAAGCCGACAGCGTTCGGGGCGGCCATCGTCGAATCCAGCGGTGGCAAGCAACTTGCTGAGACCGGCAGCCTGTTGCCTCAGCCCGTGGTGGTTCAGGTAAACGATGCGCAGGGAAATGCCGTGACGGGAGCGCTTGTCGAATTTTCCGCGGTCCCCGGAGTAACCTTCGATCCTGCCAACGGCCTTACAGACTCCAGCGGCCAGGTGACTACGAATGTTTCACTTGGCGGCATGGCAGGGCGATACCAGATCACGGCCTCCACGTTCGACAAGTCTCACAAAAAAGTAGAACTTAACCTGGTAGAAACCGCTCTCGGATATCAGCAAACCCTTGGCCGCGCGCTCAATGACCGATACTGCGATCGCTGCCACAATCCGGAATCGACGGTTACACAGGTCTCGAACTACGACAATCTTGACGTCAAGCCGCATCCCTTCACCGAAGGCGATACCCTCAACAAACTCGGCGATGCCGATCTCACGGCGATCATCGCGCATGGCGGCCCGGCTCTGAACAAATCGGCGCTCATGCCGGCCTGGGGAAACACTCTCAGCAAGTCCGAAATCGAGGCGCTGATATCCTATATTCGCGCTGTCTCCGATCCCCCGTCTCGCGAAGCTGGGCCGTTCTATACGAAGAACTAGCCTTCTCCGATGTCTCAAAGCGAACTCTTTCTGCAAACCTGAAGAGGGATTCAGTACGGCGCCGCCGGACTAAATCAATTTAGACAACAGCAGGGACAAACTCGCTTGAAGGAACTGTAAGTGATTGAAGATTGGTGGAGCTAGTCGGGATCGAACCGACGACCTCATCGTTGCGAACGATGCGCTCTCCCAGCTGAGCTATAGCCCCGTCCCTGGTGGGTTATGTGTGGCTGGTTCATTTTATCAGCGAGGCGGAAGTCTCAACAAATAAACGGTTGCTGCCGCAGCGGCGGGAAAGTTGACTTCGCGACAGCCGGGGCCGCCGGTACAGGCACCAAATAAATCAGCTTGACGAAATGCGGGCGTGTGCGTCTAACTAGAGCAAAGCAGCCATGGGCCTGGGGAAAGTTCCTTATGTTTGCGCAACTGAATCCCGCGAGTGGCCGCAGGCAACGCCGACTTTTGATTGCGTCCTGCGCAGTGCACGGACTTGTATTGCTCTGGCTGCTGCGCTCTCCGGCGGCGATTCGGCTGATTCCTAACTCTGTCGCCCTGGGGCAGAATGGCACCTCGGTTACGCGCCTTTACTGGTCGAGCAAGAATCCGGATGACAGTTCGCACAGTTCTTCCGATCTTGCCACACAGCGGTATCGCCATGAGCGGCTGGGCCAGAAGCTGGCGTGGAAGGCTCCCGCACAGTTACCCAAACTTCCCGCGCCGCAGATGCCGCTGGCCAAGGTCGAAGAGGCAGATAATTCCAAGACGCAGACGCTTTCCGCCCTCGGACATGGAGCGCAGGCCGGGGTTCCGTACGGAAGCCTATACCATGGTTCGCTCAACGGAGACGAGGTGCGTCCGGCCCTGCCCACCGCCACGGCGGATCCGGCGGTGTGGCCATGGCAATTGCCAACTTCTCCCGGCAACGAGATTATCGAGATCACCATCGATGAGCGGGGCGAGATCGTGAACAAGACGGTGTTGCACAGTCTTGGGCCCGACATCGACAATAAGTGCCTCGCGGCCCTGGAAAACTGGCACTTTCAACCCGCCACGCGCAACGGCAGGCCGATCCCTTCGAAGCAGGACGCTATTTTTCCTTTTCGCGCCCGCGGGTAGCCTCGCGGATTGTCGCAGGCGCGCAGCCGCTATAATGAAGTTGTGAGTGAGAACGAACTCAAACAGATTGCGTCGGCGGATTTCCCTACTCGCTGGGGAAAGTTTCGGATCTACGGCTTTCGCGCCGAGACCGGTTCGGATGGCGCCCGCCGCGTGGAAGAGGCGGTCGCGCTGGTGATGGGCGACGTGAAGTCGGCGCCTCCGCTGGTGCGGGTGCACTCGCAATGCCTGACCGGGGATGTGTTCGCTTCCCTTCGCTGCGATTGCCGGCAGCAGTTGGAGCTTTCATTGTCGCTGATCGGCGAGCAAGGCGCGGGCATTCTGATCTACGAGCAGCAGGAGGGGCGCGGGATCGGGCTCATGGCTAAGCTGCAAGCCTACGAGTTGCAGGATGCGGGCCTCGATACCGTGGAAGCGAATGTCCGGCTGGGTTTCAGAGCCGACCAGCGGGACTTTACATTGCCGGGCGAGATTCTGAAGGCCTTGGGAGTCACCCGAGTGCGGCTGCTTTCCAATAATCCGGACAAGGTCGAAGCACTGGAACGGTCAGGGGTGCAGGTGGTGGAGCGCGTGCCTTGCGAAGTTACGCCCAGCCCGCATGCCGAAGAATACCTAAAGACGAAAAAAGAGAAGATGGGCCATCTATTCAGTTCCAGTTAGCGGCCGGGCCTCCCATCGAGCGTGAAGCATTGCTCCTCGACAGCTGGAGCGGCTTGTCCCCATATCATTCCCTGACAACTTCATATTCGGTTTTGACCAGGCCACTGGCGTAATCCTGAGTTGCGATATGGCGGAGCTGGATATCGTTTGGCTGAGTGCCAAACAGAGGGATTCCTTGACCGATGAGCACAGGGACGCGTGTGATGATCAGGCGGTGAATTTGGCCGGCGCGGAGGAAGTTTTGGATCGTAACTCCGCCGTCAACGTAAACGTGCCGGACGGCATCGGCGGATAGTTTGGACATGATTTCGGCGGGAGATCCGGACATCTGCTCGACTTTCCCACCTCGCATTCGGGAGAAGTCCAGGGGGCGGCTGCTGAGAACAACCACTCTCTTATCTCCGTAGGGCCATTCGGGAAAGGCGAGGACAGTCTCGAAGGTCTTGCGGCCAATCACGAGAGCGTCGACGGTGGACATGAATTCCGTATAGCCGTGAGGTTCGCCGCCGTCAATGGGAAGAAAGTCGAGATCGCCGTTGGGGCGGGCGATAAAGCCGTCGAGGCTGGTGCCGATGAAGACGGAGGCGATCATGTGGCGATCATGATCGCTGGTTAAGAGTGCCGCGTCAAAAGAATTCGCGCCAGCATTCCGGCAAAGGATTAAAGTTCGCTGTGCTACCCGGGACGGGTGCACGGACGCCCCCGCCACAGCCGGCGAGACGACGGTACTACAGGCCGTTCGGGCGCTGGTGTATCAACGAGAGGAACTCGCTACGGGTTTCTTCTTCGTTGCGGAAGCAGCCGAGCATCGAAGAAGTGACTGCGGCTGAGTGCTGTTTTTCTACGCCGCGCATCATCATGCAAAGGTGGCGGGCTTCAATGACTACTCCCACTCCCTGCGGCTCGATTACTTTTTGAATGGTCTCGGCGATCTGGGTGGTGAGGCGTTCTTGAATCTGCAGGCGACGC
>DASYYT010000084.1:0-6464 GCA_035949755.1 Candidatus Sulfotelmatobacter sp. | reverse complement strand
CCGGTAGTGCTCGCCGTCGCTGCAGTGCTCAAGCTGGGGACGACGGCCATCGATCAGCGTCTTTCGGCGCGCCCGCTGGCCGTGGAGTTAGCGACCGTTGAAACGCATCAGTTGCCGCTGGCGGTGTGCGGAGCCTCGCGCGAAATCGAGTACGGGCTCGCGTTCTACCGCAACCAGGTGATTTCCCGTTACGAATTCGGAGAGATCCCGAGGGAAGAGCATCTGCTGGTCGCTCCCACAGCCTGGATGGACAATGTTGCGAAAGCGACTGCGGGCAGACGCGTGTCTTTTTTGGGGTATTATGCCCCGCAGAAGCTGGACTACTATTGGGTTTCAGCCGCGGATCAGAAGCAACGATAGAGCTTCGATTGGACGGTCGGCTACTCCTCAGCCACTGCCAGTTCTTCCAACTCTGGCCGCGCTGGAAAAGTGCCCAGCGCTGTGCCCCCATACTCGAATCCCTTTTCGAAGGCTTTCAGATTCAGCTCGCGGAAGCTTGGCGGGACGGAATCTGCTACCGCTTTGCGCACGGCATCGGGGCTGAGCAGCTTCGTCACGGCGGTGAAGAATCCCACCATGACCGAGTTCAGTACCATGCGCTTGCCCAGTTCCTCGGCGAAGCGGGTGGCTGGGATGCTGTAAATTTTTTTGTCGCGGTTCAGGTTGGAAACGCGCACCAGATTCTCTTCGATGATGAGCAGCCCGCCGGGTTTCAAGTCGTGGGCGAAGCGGTTGTAGGCCTCCTGCGACATGATGACCATGATGTCGGGCTGGGTGACGTAGGGATAGAGGACGGGGGAGTCGGAGAGGATCAACTGCGCGCTGCAGGCGCCGCCGCGAGCCTCCGGGCCAAAGTTCTGAGTCATGGTGGCGAAGCCGTTTTCGTAGATGGATGCCGCTTTGCCCAGCACCACCGCGGAGAGGATGACTCCCTGACCGCCGAAACCTGCAATCCGAATTTCGGTTAGCCGCATACGCACCCCATTTCCGATTCTTCGATGTAGCGCTCTCCCAGCACTTCCACATACTGCGCGCGCATCATGGTTTGGTAGTCGGGACGGTCGCGATCAACGAATTTTCCGACCACGATCTCGCCGTTGAGAGTGAGTCCGACGTCGCTGGTGGATGCTCCGTTTTTGATCTTGCTCTTCTCCTTGTAGTACTTCATGGTGTCGAGGCCGTCGCCCATCTTGTTGCGCCGCTGATAGAGCGTAGGGCAGGGCGAGATGACTTCGATGAAGGAGAATCCTTTCTTGTGAAAGGCCTCGCTGATCGAACGGGCCAATTGGCGCACGTGGAAGGTGGTCCAGCGCGCGACGTAAACCGCGCCCGCCGCTTCGACCAGGTGCGGCAAGTTGAATGCGGGCTCGAAAGTTCCGTAGGGATTGGTGGAGGTGGTGGCGTGGCCGGGAGTGGTGGGGGCGGTTTGGCCGCCGGTCATGGCGTAAATCAGGTTGTTGACGCAGATGACCTTCAGATCGATATTGCGCCGCGCCGCATGGATCAGGTGATTGCCGCCGATCGCCGAAAGATCCCCATCCCCGGAGTACACCACGACATTCAGCTTGGGATTGGCCAGCTTCAATCCCGTGGCGAAGGGAATCGCGCGCCCGTGCGTGGTGTGAAACGAATCCAGCTTCACATAGCCCGCCACCCGGCCCGTGCATCCGATGCCCGAAACCAGCGCCAGCGACTCCAGGTCGATTTTGGCATCGATCAGCGCGCGCGCGAATGAGTTGACCGTCGTGCCAATGCCGCATCCCGGGCACCAGATGTGCGGCATGCGGTCGGTGCGCAGGAACGGTTCTACCGGGTTCACCGTATCGTCAATCACGTTCAGCATCGGCTTGCCTCCACGATCGCATTCAGAATCTCATCCGGATTGTGGACTCCGCCGCCGGCATGCGGTACAGCGACCGTTTTCGCTTTGCCGCTGGCCGCGCGTTCCACCTCGCGCACCATCTGCCCAAGATTCAGTTCGGGCACGACAAACGCCTTCACCCGCGCGGCTAATCCGGCGATTTTCTTATCCGGAAAGGGCCAGGCCGTGATCAGGCGAAGTTTCCCGACGTGCACCCCGCGCTCCCGCGCCATATCCATCGCCCGCTGCGCCACACGCGACGTGATCCCATAAGAAACCACCACGACCTCGGCGTCATCCAGCCGCTCTTCCTCAAACAGGCAAATGCGGTCGGCGGCGTTTCGGATCTTGTTCTGCAGCCGCTTTACCAGCTTGTCCTGCACCTGCGGCGTCATGTTCGGATACCCGCGCTCGTCGTGCGTCAGGCCTGTGATGTGGAACTTGTATCCCTCGCCGGCATGCGCCATCTCAGGCACCAGGTCGCCATTGGTCGCGTACGGCAGATAGTCTTCACCCGCCTTGTGGGTATGCTTGCGCGGCACCACTTCGATCTGATCCGCCGGCGGAATCACCACCTTCTCGGTCATGTGCCCGACCACTTCGTCCATCATGAACATCACCGGCACACGGAATTCTTCCGCCAGGTTGAACGCTGTGATGGTCAGATCGAAACATTCCTGCGGAGAGTTCGGGCACAGCGCGATGATCTCGTAGTCGCCGTGCGATCCCCAGCGCGCCTGCATCATGTCGGCTTGCGCCGGCAGCGTCGGCAATCCGGTGGAAGGGCCCCCGCGCTGCACATCCACGAACACGCACGGAGTCTCCGTCATGGCCGCATAGCCGATGTGCTCCATCATCAGCGAGAAGCCCGGGCCCGACGTCACGGTGAACGCCTTGGCTCCGCCCCACACGGCCCCTTGCAGCGTGATCGACGCCGCCAGTTCGTCTTCCATCTGAATGAAGGTGCCGCCCACCGTGGGCACGCGTGCCGCAAAGCGCTCCACCACTTCGGTCGAGGGCGTAATCGGATATCCGGATGCGAACCGTGCTCCCGCGGCCAGCGCGCCCTCGCAGCAAGCATGGTCGCCGTCGATGAAATGCGTCCCCGTCAAAACGCCATGAGGATCGGCCTTCATTTCTCACCTCCAGCGGCCTTCTGTAACTTGGCTTCTGCAGCTTTGGCTTCCGCGACCTTGGTTCCGTAGATCGCGAAATCCGGGCAGTACATGCCGCACAGGTCGCAGCCGCTGCATTTTTCCGGATGCACCACGTGCGGCGGATGGTAGCCCTTGGAATTGAAGGCGGAAGAGAGCGCCAGCACGTGCGTGGGACAAAACTCCACGCAGAAGCCGCATGCTTTGCAGCGCTCCACTACAATCGAAACACGTCCTTTTGCCACGACAGCCCCCAGCTAGGGAGTAAGCATCACTCCGAGTGTTCAACTCAGCAGGATCTGATTATGCGTTGCCGGTGCCGGGACAGGGTGTGATGCCGATCACAGATCGCGGTGAGGCGGAGCACGACACGATTCTCGCCTCAAAGTGGCGTAAGTGACTGAGGATGAAATGGGTTAGAGCGTGACATCGGCCTCGGGCGTAGCCCCTGGATTCCAGCGATTCCCACCCTGCTCACAGTGACACCAGTCACTCGCCTCAGTGCGATCCGACACGACTCCCGTGGCTTTCGTTTCCTGTTGTCCTCTTGTGTTCCCGCGTTTGCCTCCATTCGGCGAACCATCTACACTCGGATTTTTGCCCGCGACGCCGGCCGCTGCCCGACTGCCGTACCAGGAGCCCGTTTGGAGATTCTCGACCTCAGGCATTTTTCTTCTGTCGATCTCCGTTCCTTGCTCGGGGACGAGACCCAACTCTGGGCTCGCCTGCTCTCCTGGGATTACTCCGGCTCCGCCGACATGATCCTGCGCTACGTCGACGCCAAGATTCTTCCCGGCTATGCCGCCGTCGATCGCGGACGCGTCTTCGGCTATTCCTTCTTCGTTTACGAAGGCAGCAAGGGCGTGATTGGAGATCTCTACGTCACCAACGGCAATCGCCTGCCCGACGCGCGCCAGGTCGAGATACGTCTGCTCACGCACGTGATCGAGACGCTGCAGCAGTCCCCGGGCATTCACCGCGTCGAGGCCCAGTTGCTGGCCCATGATGCCAATGCCGTTGCACGTCCATTTCTCGACACCGGATTCCAGCGGCACCCGCGCCTGTTCATGGTGCTGCCCCTGGGAAAATCAACCTTGCAAAATCCGGCTCCTCATCCCGACGTCGAAATCCGCCCCTGGATCGAGGCCGACTACCAGCCTTCCGCCGCGGTCATCACCGCATCCTACCGCGGCCACGTCGATGCCCAGATCAACGACCAGTACCACACGCTCAGCGGATCGCTGCGTTTCCTGAACAACATCGTGCGTTTTCCGGGATGCGGCGTGTTCGACGCGGAATCGTCTTACGTAGCTCTCGATCGCAAGACGAGGAGCCTGATCGGCCTGATCTTATGTTCGCGTGTCCGCGCAGATGTGGGCCACGTGACGCAAGTCTGCGTGCTGCCCGAATATCGCGGCCGCAAGATTGGAGAATCGCTGATCGGCGCCACCGAACGCAACTTGCGCAAGCGCAACTTCTCCGCGCTCTCGCTCACCGTCACCGAAGCCAACAGCAAAGCCGTGGCGCTCTACCGCCGCCTGAATTTCGATTCGAAGAGAGTCTTCGACGCGTTCGTGTGGGAAGGATGAGCGAGGAGCAGTGAGCGATGAGCAATGAGAAGTGAGCGGTTGGCAATCAGCTGGCGAATACTCGGCTCAGAGCTTGGCCCGGTTAGTAAGTTGCTTGCTCATAGCTCACAGTTCGTCGCTCATGGCTATCTTCGCACCAGCCACATCAGCCAGCCGGCCACGAAGACTCCGCCGAGAAACATCACGAAGCAATAAAGCCCGTAGCGCACCATATCGCGCGCGGTGTCGCGGTGCGTAATGCCGAACACGATGGATGCGAACAGGGCAAACACCGCCGCCGCGCTGAAATGGCTGAGTGTGATCGTCACGCAAATCTCCGCGAAGAGTTCTTAGCTGATAGCTGTTTCACTTCTTCTTTCCGATGGCGATGTGATACGCGTCGGCGATGGCAATAAAGTTCAGTAGTCCCGCCACGATCATGAACTTCGTTCCATAATCGGCGGTGGCGAAGGCAATCGCGCCCTGGCCCCAGTCGTTGGCCAGCGTAAGAAGGTAAAAGGCCCCGGCGCCCACATCGCCCACGAAGCCGAGAATGTCGAGAATGTCTCCGCCATTGGCTTTGTAGATGCGCCCCTGCATGGCCAGTCCCAGCAGGAATAAACTCGAAATCGAAATGAACAGCAGCACGCCGCGAATCCAGCGCCTCTGGATCATGTGTCCCGCCCCCGGAATCAGCCAGCCCACCGCCGGGGCCAGCACCGACATCGCGCTTACATTCTGCGCGGGCACGGTCTTGCTGCGATCTGTGGTGGAATTTGCCATCTATATAGTCACAATCTCACGTTGGATTTTTCCCGTCACTTCCGCTGACTTGGCCCGCACCAGCACATTCACCTCGCTGCGCACGCCAAACTCCGGAAGGTAAATGCCGGGCTCGATCGAGAAGCAGGAGTTGGGAAGAATCTGCCGCTCGTCATGAATCTCCAGGTCGTCCATGTTCGCGCCGTTGGAATGGACCTCGGTGCCGATGGAGTGTCCGGTGCGGTGAATGAAATAATCGCCGTAACCTTTTTTCTGGATGTGCCCGCGGGTGGCGCGGTCGACTTCCCAGCCCGCGATGTGGCGTCCGGAATTGATCGCGTCCAGCACCGTCTTCACGCCGGCGTCACGCGCATCGCGCACGATCTCAAAAACTTCACGCATGCGCCCGGAAGGCGCGCCCCCGACAAAGCCCATCCAGGTGATGTCGTAATAGACTGCGCCCGGCGTATTTTTCTTTCCCCACACGTCGAGCAGCACCAGATCACCTTCGCCAATCGGCGCGGGATGGCTGGCGCTCGGCTCGTAGTGCGGGTTTCCGGCGTGAGCGTTGGCCGCCACAATGGGAGGATCGTCGGTCACGATATTCTCCCGGCTGAACGCCTCCATGAACCACTGCTGGATCTCGTGTTCCTTGGTTCCGCCGTTGCGCACGCGCCGGCCAATCTCTTTGAAAGCTTCGGCCACAATGGCATCAATGCTGTCGCGCGCGGCAAAATGCGACTTGATCTGCTCTTCCGTCCAGGTGGACTCGAACTGCGCCACCAGGTCCGCCGAGCTGACCACGTTTTTCCCCAGCCCGCGGATCAGGTCAATGGTGCCGCCGTCGACCAGAGAAACGTAAAACACAATGTTGTTCGGCGAATACTGCATGGCGATATCGCGATAGTTCGCCAGCATCGCCTTCAGCTTGTCGAACAATTCCTGCCAGCCCGAATACTGATTCTTTTTGCCGGGCAGGGAATCGAGGTGCCCGGCTTCGATCTTGTGCACCAGCTTGAGCGGTTCGCCCTCCGCCGGGATCAGGTAGAACCAGCGCCGGGTCACCATCGAGTTTTGGGGAAGCCCGAGCACGCGGTAGGCGATGGGGTCACGGTGGTG
>DASYYT010000083.1:0-7413 GCA_035949755.1 Candidatus Sulfotelmatobacter sp. | reverse complement strand
TCTAAGCCTCTCGGGATACAAATCGGAAGTAATTAAGCTGGCCCCGGCGCGGCGGGCCAGCACGCTTAATAGGATGCCGATTGGGCCTTGGCCGATGGTAAGGACAGTTTCCCCCCGGCGCAGGCGGAGCGCCTCGATCCCTTTCATGCAGGTGTTGACCGGTTCCACAAAGCAGGCTTGCTCGAAGGAAACGCCATCGGGGATGCGAACCGTGCCGTGCTGAACGATCCAATCCATGACCCGGACGTATTCGGCAAAACCGCCGCCGGAGGGCTCAAAGCCGGCGGTGCAGCCGACTTTCTTGTAGGTGGAGCACTGCGCGAAGGTCTTGTTTTCGCAGTAGAAGCACTGGCGGCAGGGAATGTGATGGAAGACCATCACGCGATCGCCGACGCGGTAATCGCGGACTCCCTCGCCCAGGGCGGCCACTACGCCGGAAGTTTCGTGTCCAAAGATGCGGGGGGCGGAATGGGAGCCGGTGGAAATCTTCTTGAGGTCCGTGCCGCAGACGCCGCAGGAGTGAACCCGCACCAGCATCTCTCCGGGACCAATGGCAGGGACCGGCACGGTTTCCATGCGGACATCGTTGACGCCACGATACACGGCGGCCAGCATGGTCGTCGGAATGGACTGGGAAGGGTTCTCCACCGCTTGAGAATCGGCAGTAGGCATGGATGTGACTTTAGATGATGGTAGCACAGGGGGCGGTGCAGGCTGTGCCGGGGGCCCCCCCGCCAGGGTTAGGGACGCAACCTGCGGGCAGTCATCTCGATCGCGGCTGCGAGGACAGGCTGCCCTCGCGACCGCCGGGACCGCGTTTCATGCTATGCTGCGCACAACTTTGGCTAAAGGTTGACTGTGCTTACCGAACTGCGTCTCGAGAATTACGCGGTGATCGACAACCTGGTGGTGGAGTTCGGGCATGGGCTGAACCTGCTGACGGGTGAGACCGGGGCGGGCAAGTCGATTCTGATCGACGCGCTGGCGCTGCTGCTCGGGGAAAAAGCGTCGAGCGACGTGATTCGCGAGGGGGCTGAGCGGGCGGTGGTTTCCGCTGTTTTTGAGTCGGAAGGCGTGGCGGAGAAGGCTCTGTCAAGCATCCTCGAATCCAATGGGCTGGATGAGTCCGACGATGGCTCGTTCATCCTGCGGCGGGAAATTGCGACGGGCGGAAAAGGACGCGTCTTCATCAACAATCAGCCGGCTACGGTTTCGGTGTTGCGGCTGCTGGCGCCGCATCTGGCCATCATTCACGCGCAGAATGAATCAATCTTGTCGTTCGATGGCCCGGCCCGGCTGGAGTTGCTGGATGCGTTTGCGGCCAGCCAACTGGAGCCGGTAGCAGCCGCGTTCGCGGCGTGGAAACAGATTCGGACGCGCATCGACGAACTGGAACGCGGAGAGCAGGACCGCCTGCGACTGGTGGACTTGTGGATCTTTCAGAAGCGTGAGATCGAGGAAGCGCGCCTCCAAAGCGGCGAGGACGAGCGCCTGGAAACCGAGAAGCGCGTCCTGGCCAATGCTGAAAAGATATACAACGCGGCCATGAACGCCTTCGACCTGCTCTATGAAGGAAACGGATCGACGGCATCGTCGCTGCGGGCGGCGTACAAGCAGGTGGAAGAGTTAGCCCGGTACGAGGCGAAGTTTCAGGACGCGCTGGCCGCACTGGACGCGGCGCGCATCAGCGTGGAGGACGTCGGGGCGACGCTGCGCGATTACGCGGGAGGCATCCAGGCCTCGCCGGAGCATCTGGCCCAGGTGGAAGACCGGCTGGCCTTGATCGACCGACTGAAGAGGAAGTACGGCCCGACGCTGGAGGAAGTCATCCAATTCGGGGCAGAGGTTTCGCGCAAGCTGTCGGAGGTCGAGAACAAAGACGAGATTCTGCGCCAACTGCGGGGGGAATTGGCCAAAGCGGCTGAGACGTATGTAGACGCGGCCGGGGCGCTGTCGAAAAAACGGAACCAGGCGGCGCGCAAGCTGGAAAAAATTGTCGAAGCCGAGATCAACGATCTGGCGATGAAGTCGGCGTTCCGCATCGAGATGACGCGCTCGGAAGACGAACGGGACTGGACCTCGTCGGGGATCGACCAGGTCGTTTATATGATCTCGACGAATCCGGGAGAGCCGTTGCGCCAACTGGAGCACATCGCCTCGGGCGGAGAGCTGTCGCGGGTCATGCTGGCGCTGAAAGCAAGCGTAGAAGGGAACAGCCCCACTTCTCGCAAAGAACGCGAGAAATGGGACACCCGGGATTCCGGATCTCGCAAGAAACGGGAGCAGGGCGGGCCGAAGACGCTCGTGTTCGACGAAATCGATACCGGCATTGGGGGACGCGCGGCGGAAGCTGTAGGGAGGAAATTGAAGTCGTTGGCGCGCTCGAATCAGGTTTTGTGCGTTACCCATCTGCCACAGATTGCCACCTTCGGCGACCACCATTACGTGATCGAAAAGAAGGAGTCGGGCGGACGGGCGCGGACCAGCATTCGCGCCGTGACTGGCGAAGAACGCACTGAGGAAGTGGCGCGCATGCTGAGCGGCGCCAAGCTCACCGAAACGTCGCGCAAACATGCCGAGCAAATGATCAAGGCGAATGCGTGAAAATGGACTAGCGGCACGCACATCGCCAAGACGGCGGGGAAGTCAGCGGGTAATGATCAGGGTGTCGGAGATGCGGCTCTCAGCCAGGGTGGTCTTGACCGAATTGTCGGCGACCTTGATGTTGAAGTTCACCGTGATCTGCGCCTTCGATTCGACCGCTTGGCCACGCTGCAGGATGGGTTTGAAGCGCCATTCGCGCACCGCCTGCTGTGCGGCGGCTGCCAGAATCGATGGCCCGCTCAGAACCCTGAGATTCTCGATGATGCCATCGGCTCCAATCAGAGCCTGCAACACCACCGACCCCTGCACGTTCATGTGCTGAGCCAGCAAAGGATAAGTCTGAGCAGGCTCGGTGGCCGGCAGCGCTTCGCGCTCGGCGGCGTTGGTGGCCGGGGCCTGGGGCTCGGCTTGAATGGAAGGGTTCTGAATCTCGACGTGGGTGATGCGCGTTCCGGGACGAAGTTTCTTGTGGGCGTCGCCCGCGACCACTTCTACATCCAGCGGAGGCAGCACGGTCCGGTGTACGGCCACTGGCGCCTCCGTTGAATTCTTCTCGACAAAGGTCTTGGGTGCTGCCATCTGCTTCTTGGCAGGTGCCGGGAGTGCACGGGCGGGAGTAGCCGCCGGCTGCGCTTTCTGAAGTATCGGCTGAGACGCCGGCATATCGGACTCGATCGTGGCCTGCCCGGCGCCAAACCAGAAGTCGCGGTCCTTGATAAGGACAGCGACCAGGGCCATGACCAGAAGAGTGAGCGCAAGAAGCAGCTTGCGCGGCTGCTGGACCGAGGTCCGGGAATCCTGCCCGACCATCGCTCGTCTTTGATTCATTTCCAGCATCGGGTCTCTTCTTTTTTGTCTTCGGGACCTGGGAGTCTTGGAAGACGCCAACATAGTGCATCCAGTTGCGGCGGCTGACAATGGCACGGGACGGGAAGAAGGGGGCACGAGGGTGCTATCCCAGAGGGACATCCTGCTGAGCCGCCGAAATTGTGCTTGCAGGAGCGGCGAGGTGTGATTGCCGTCACAGCCCGGCTCGCGCCCGCGTCATAGATTTCGAGTATGACCAGCAAAAACAGGCAAGATCGCGTGGCTTGGTTGCAGGGACCCCCGGCCAAATGCGAGCACGTGCCCGACGGCGATCATCCTCCCTACAGGATCGTGCTATTGGGCGCCCCCGGCGTGGGCAAAGGGACGCAGGCGGATCTGCTGAGCCAGCGGCTGGGAGCATGCCATCTCTCCACCGGCGACATGTTTCGGGCGGCGGGAAGCTGCCCGGAGTGCGAGCAGAGTCCTGCGACGAAGGAGGCGCTCGGGTATATGCGCCGCGGCGAACTGGTGCCCGATTCGATCGTCTGGGAGATGGTGCGGGGGCGCATTGCCTGCCTGCAATGCTCGGGGGGATTCATTCTTGACGGCTTTCCGCGGACTTTGGGACAGGCGAGGTCGCTGCGGGGGCTGATGGAAACGCAGGGTTTGTCGCTGACCGCGGTGGTGAGCTACGAGTTGCCCATCGCGGAAATCGTAACCCGCCTGGCCGGCCGCCGGACGTGCGAGAAGTGCAAAGCGGTCTATCACATGAGCCAGCGGCCTCCGCGAGTGGCAGAGCGCTGCGATCGCTGCGACGGCAAGCTGTTTCAGCGGGAAGACGACCTGCCGGAATCGATTCGAGTGCGCATGGAAACCTACGAAAAAAGCACGGCTCCCTTGATCGACTTCTATCGCAAGGCGGGCTTGCTCATGCGGGTGGCGGCAACCGGAACGCCCGACGATATCTGCCAAAGGACCGTGGCCCAGCTGGAGCCGCAGCGCGTCAGCCGCTACGCTCAGAAGCTGTGGAACGCGGCGGAGGATCGCCGCTAGGCCTCAGAAATCCGCCGTTCGCTGCTAATCCTCACAGTTTCTGTGAGTTACGTTGACCATCCGGGTACTTTCCGATACTTTACTGATAACGCCACAAGAGGGGATCGTGTACCTTTGAGGTACGGATTTTGTGGGCCAGTTTTGCATCGAACTCAATAGGCTGCAAACCGATGCAGCGTTTAGAATTGATGTAACAGTTCCCAGCGAAGGGTTCCGTGCACGCCGAAATTCAAGGAGCAAGGAAATATCGTGGCTTCCAGCCTGAAGACAGACGGAAAAACTTTACTATTGCTTAAGCCGAGAGGGTTCTGCGCCGGAGTGGTGCGGGCCATTGACGTGGTGCGCATAGCGCTGGAGGCATTTGGGCCGCCCATCTACGTGCGCAAGGAAATCGTCCACAACAGCTTTGTGGTGGAGGAACTGCGCGGCAAGGGCGCGATCTTCGTGGATAGCGAAGACGAAGTGCCCAATGGCGAGCGGATCATCTACAGCGCCCACGGAGTGTCTCCGGAGGTGCGCGAGCACAGCGCCAGGCGCGGCTTGCGGGTGATTGATGCAACGTGTCCGCTGGTGACCAAGGTGCACGTGGAGGCGGTCAAGTTCGCCAGGGAAGGCTATGCGCTTATTCTGATCGGGCACAAGGATCACGATGAGGTGGTCGGAACTTTAGGCGAAGCTCCGCTGGTGACGCAAGTCGTGGGATCGCCCGAGCAGGTGAAATCGCTGGTCGTGCCCGATCCCGACCGGGTCGCCTATTTGACGCAGACGACGCTCAGCCTGGACGAGACCAAAGACATCATCGCGGCGCTGAAACAGAAGTTCCCCAATATCAAAGGCCCTGCGGCGCAGGACATCTGCTATGCCACGGAAAACCGGCAGGTCGCGGTCAAGCAGGTGGCTTCCGAAGCAGACTTGCTGCTGGTCGTGGGCTCGGAGAATAGTTCGAACTCCAACCGTCTGGTGGAAGTGGCGCGGAATCTTGGAACCAATGCGCACCTGATCGACAGTTGCAACGACATCGAAGCGGCGTGGCTGAAGGGCGTGCATACCATTGCCCTGACTGCGGGAGCGTCGGCACCCGAGCACCTGGTGGAAGAGACGGTGGCGTTCCTGCGGGACAAGGGGTTCGGCAATATTCAGGAACTGGAAGTGATGCCGGAGAACGTGCGCTTCGGGCTGCCGCCGGAGATTGTAGAAGCGATTGCGGCGGCGCCGGCGAGCGCGAACTAGACTTGGAGTGAATTGATGGACGACAACTCCCCCGAATCCAGCCCATCCGGTGCACAGTTAGGTTCGAGCCCGCAGCTACGTTTCGGAAGAATTGAGGAATTGGGGCGGCGCGTGAGCGCGGCCATCGCCGCCGCGAAAAATTATCTCTTCTCACAGCAGCATGAAGACGGCTACTGGTGCGGCGAACTCGAGGCCGACACCACGCTGGAATCGGATTACATCCTGCTGCATACCTTGCTGGGGACGGGGAATCAGGAGCGCTTTCAGAAGGCGGCCAACTGGATTCTGCGTCATCAGAATGAAGACGGCGGGTGGAGCATCTACGCCGCCGGCCCGTCGAATATCAGCGCTTCGGTGAAGGCCTATTTCGGGCTGAAGTTGGCCGGCTATACGGCCGATCATCCGGCATTGCAGCGCGCCCGCAAAAAAATTCTGGAGATGGGCGGGGTCACCGAAGTCAACACGTTTACCAAGATCTATCTCTGCTTCTTCGGGCAGTACGATTACGACGCTGTGCCGGCGATTCCACCGGAGATCGTGCTGTTTCCCAACTGGTTCTGGTTCAACATCTACGAAATTTCTTCGTGGTCCCGCGCCATTCTGGTGCCGCTGTCGATCTGTTATGCCAAGAAGCCGTTCAAAAAAATTCCGCGCGAGATGGGCGTGGAGGAACTGTTCGTGGGCGGCATGCAGAAATCGCGCATGCACCTGCATTGGGCGAAGAAGCTGGTTTCCTGGCGCAACTTTTTCCTGGTGCTCGATCGCCTGACCCACTGGCTGGAGCGGGTGCACGTGCGGCCATTGCGTTCCATCGCTCTGAAGAGCGCGGAGAAATGGATGCTCGCCCGCTTCGAGATGAGCGACGGGCTGGGCGCGATTTATCCCTCGATGATGAACGCCATCATCGCCTTGCGCTGCCTGGGATATTCGCTGGACGATCCGCAGGTGATTCGCGCGCTCGACGAGTTCGAGAAATTGGGCATTGAAGAAGACGATACGTTCCGCATGCAGCCCTGCATGTCGCCGGTGTGGGACACGGCGTACGCGCTGTTCGCGCTGGGGGAAGCGGGTGTTCCGGCGAACGATCCGCGCCTGGTGAAATGCGCCGACTGGATTCTGCAGAAGCAAGTGCGCAATGTCGGCGACTGGAAGATCAAGAACAAGAAGGGGCAGCCGGGCGGCTGGTACTTCGAGTTCAACAACGAGTTTTACCCCGACGTGGATGACAGCGCGATGGTTTGCCTTGGGCTGAGCCGGGTGGAGCATCCCAACGGACGCTACCAGCGCGAGTCGGTGCAGCGCGCCATCGACTGGATCTTTTCCATGCAGTGCAAAAACGGCGGCTGGGCGTCGTTTGATAAAGACAACGACAAGATGGTGTTTCAGTACATCCCATTTGCCGATCACAACGCGATGCTGGATCCGCCAACCGTGGATATCACGGGGCGCATCCTGGAGATGCTCGCCACCTACGGATACGACAAGAATTATCCTGCGGTGAAGCGCGCCATCCAGTTTGTGTTGAAGGAACAGGAGCCGGACGGAAGCTGGTTCGGGCGCTGGGGCGTGAACTACATCTACGGTACCGCCCTGGTGCTGCGCGGGCTGGAAGCCATTGGCGTGGACCTGCACGAGCCCTGTATTCAGCAGGGAGCCGAGTGGCTGCGCATGGTGCAGAACGCCGACGGCGGCTGGGGCGAAACGGTTGGATCGTACGAC
>DASYYT010000082.1:0-18268 GCA_035949755.1 Candidatus Sulfotelmatobacter sp. | reverse complement strand
ATCAGAAATCCGAAGTCGCCAATCCGGTTAACAATGAAAGCCTTTTTCCCCGCTGATGCCGCCGAATCTTTCTGAAACCAGAACCCGATCAGCAGGTACGAGGCCAGCCCCACACCCTCCCACCCGATAAACATCAGCAGGTAGTTGTTCGCCAGCACCAGCGTCAGCATGAAAAACATGAACAGGTTGAGATACGTGAAGAAGCGGTAGTAGCTGGGATCGTCCCACATGTAACCGACAGAGTAGATGTGGATCAGGAATCCAACCCCGGTGACGACCAGCAGCATGACCAGCGACAGCTGATCCAGATAAAAAGCGAAATCCGCGGAAAAACTTCCTGACCGGATCCAGTGCGCCAGATACTCCTGATAAGGAAGCGTCAGGGAAGAGAAACGGAATGCAACCGTCAGCGCCCAGGCAAAAGCCGCGCCGCAGAAGAAAAGCGCGACCGTAGTGACCGCCGTGCGCGAAGACTTTTTCCCCAACAAGCCATTGATCGCGGCCCCCGCCAGCGGTAGCACCGGGATCAGCCATAGATTGAGATGCGGCGTCATAGTTTGAGCAGGTTCACCCGGTCCACGTTCAGCGTCTCCCGCGTGCGGTAGACCGAAATAATGATTGCCAGCCCGACCGCCGTTTCGGCTGCGGCCACCACCATCACGAAGAAAACGAAAATCTGTCCCGCCAGCACGTGCCAGCGCGCTGCGAAAGCGACAAACGACAGATTTACCCCATTGAGCATCAACTCAATCGACATAAAAATCGTGATGATGTTGCGCTTGATCAGAAATCCCGTCACCCCGCACGCAAACAGGATTCCGCTGAGCACGAGATAGTACGAAAGCGGCACCATTAGTCTTTCACCTTCCGGGCTGGGCCGCCGCCGGGTGTGGTCGGTTTGCTGGCCAAAACGACCGCCCCCATGATGGCAACCAGAATCAATATCGAAGTAATTTCAAAGGGCAATAAAAATTCATGGAAGAGCAATTCCCCAATCACATTGGGCGGTCCAGGAAGGGCCCCCACCGGCACTGCCTCTGTGCCAGAATGACGGATCAGCACCCACGCAATCAGCACGCTGCCCAGCAGCATTCCTGGAATTCCAAACAGGAAAGCAACCCGGCTCCCCTTGGTTCGCTCCTCCACTCCAGCGTTCAGCAGCATGATCGTGAACACGAACAGCACCATGATGGCGCCCGCATAAACAATGACCTGCACGGCTGCGACAAACTCCGCTCCCAGCAGCAGGTATTCTCCCGCCAGCGCGGCCATCACCGCGATCAGCGACAGCGCGCTGTTGATCGGATGCCGCTGCACCAGCAGGTTCACCGCGCCTGCTACCGCAACAATTCCGAACGCCAGAAACAAAATGAGATGAATGCTGATCATGCAATCAGTTCCAGGGGAAAGGCCCAGGGGGTCAGCACGTGACACTGACCCCTAAGCCCTGACCCCTAGTCCCTGCTTTTCTCACCACGCCACCGCGATCGCGGTCCCAATCAGGTTCACGATCGCCAGCGGCAGCAGAAACTTCCAACCAAACGCCATCAGTTGGTCATAGCGGAAGCGCGGCAACGTGCCCCGCACCCAGATATACAAAAAGAGAAAGACAAAAACCTTGGCTCCAAACCAGAACAACGGCAGGATCGCGCGCAAAACTGGCGGACCAGAGATCGGCCCGTGCCAGCCCCCCAGAAACAGCAGCGTCGCTACGCATGCCACCGTGATCATGTTGGCGTACTCAGCCATGAAAAACATGGCGAACTTCATGGCGCTGTATTCCGTGTGATATCCCGCCACCAGCTCCGTTTCCGCTTCAGGCAGGTCGAATGGAATGCGGTTGGTCTCCGCATAAGCCGCCATCAGATAGCAAAAAAATCCAACGAACTGCGGGATGATGTTCCAGCGCGGAATAAATCCCCAGAAATGGCCGCCTTGCGCCGCCACTATGTCATTCAAGCTGAAACTGCCGGCCATGATCAGCACGCCCACCAGCGAGAGGCCGAGCGCGATCTCGTAGCTCACCATCTGCGCACTCGCGCGCAAGCCGCCTAAAAGCGAATACTTGTTGTTCGAAGACCAACCCGCCAGCGCCACCCCGTAGACACCGATCGAGGTCACGCCCAGAATGAGCAGCAGGCCGATATTCACGTCAGTCGTGATCTGCAGCGGTATCAAGTAGCCGTCGATTACGACCGGGTTCCCGAACGGAATCACCGCGATCGACGTCAGCGCAAAAACCACGGCGATCATCGGCGCCGCAATGTACAGCGGCTTGTAAACGTGCGGCGGCGTCAGGTCCTCTTTGAATAGAAACTTTGCCCCGTCGGCGAGCGGTTGCAGCAGGCCGAACGGTCCCACTCGCGTCGGTCCCCACCGATTCTGCATGTGGCCGACCACCTTGCGCTCCAACCACACCGTGTAGGCAACGGCCGTCAGCAGCACGCCCAGCACGATCGCCGACTTGATCACCGACGCCAGGATGTAAGGTCCGATTGGCAACGCCCCGCTTCCTCTCTCAATCAGCTATGAGCAATGAGCATGAGCTATGAGCAAAAACATTTCACGCTTGCTGGCAGCCCATAACTCACCGCTGGGTAGCTCGGTTTGGCTCATCGCTCACCGCTCATCGCTCGACTTCAGTCCGCCGCCACCTCTGCGGGCTTCACTTCATGACTCTCCATCACCGATTGCAATGCCCGCGAATACCGTCCCAGCGTGCCTGAGGTAAACAGACTATCGTTCGCCGGAGAAATCGATTCTGCCTTCTGCGCCGCGCCCGGACCGCTCTTCTCGAGCGACGTGTGCTCGCTATTGCCCGCCAGCAGATTCGTCCGCGAAATGTCATAGCCAGGAACCAGCCTTTGAATCTCGTCCAAAATCGCCATAGGATCGAGCGGGCTCAGCTTCGGCTCCAGTCCCTGCATCTCCAGCCACACGGAATGGCGGTCCACTTCGCCGGACTGCGCTCCGCGCGACGTCCCCATGTCGGCACGCACGCCTCCGCCGAAGGGCACAAGTTTGCGCACATCGAAGCCCATGGCATCGGCGATGCGCACCATCATTTCGAAATCCGGCTTGGTCCCGGAAATCTCACCCGCTTTCTTTACCAGCTGCACGTCGCCGCAGGTATTAGTGAACGTGCCCGACTTTTCGTAAGCGTTCGCCGCCGGCAAGACCACGTCAGCCATCACGGCCGTTTCAGTCAGGAACATGTCCTGCACCACAACAAAGCTCTTCGAAAATGCGAAGGGATCAATATTCAATCGGCCGATGGGATTCGATCCGACGACATACAGCGCCTTCAGTTTCCCGCTCTTGGCGGCCTCAACCATTCCCGCTAAATCGACCCCTGGAGTTTTCGGAATATCGCTCCACTCCGCGTGGAATTCGCTGTTTCCTTCGATCCCGTGATATCCGGGGAGCAAATCGGGATACAGCCCCATATCCGCCGCGCCTCGCGAGTTCGCATAGTCACCCAGGCAAATGAATTTCGCCCCGGAAATTCCCGACCCGAACGCAGTCAGGCTGGCAATGTCTCCCCCGCGAATCTCCGAACCAAAAATGATGACCAGATTCTGTTCGGACCGCAGCTTCTCGCGAAGCCCTGTCCAGCCTTCTTTATTGGTGCCGGCGTTCGACAGTGCATCGACCACGCCATCGTTGCCCGACAGAAATGCCGCGACTTTGCCTTCCGCTCCGGCTGGAATCTGGGTGAAGCTAGTTGCCTGCCGGCGCAGCTTGATCGGCGCTAAGTTGACCACGTACAGCTTGGCCCGGTGCAGCCTCACATTGTTGCGAATCTGCCACGCCAGCAGCGGATGCTGTTCCGTGGGATCGTTGCCGATCAGCAGAATCGCCGGGGCGTTGAACACATCGGCCATGCTCGCCGTCCCACCTCGCTTGCCACGAAGCGCAGCCGCGAAAGCAGGGAAGTCCGCCGTGCGATGGTGATCGACGTTGTTCGTCTTCAGTACCGTGCGCGCGAACTTCGAAAGAAGATACGCCTCTTCATTCGTGGTGCGGTTCGACCCGATCACACCAATCGCCGCGCCGCCATCTTTATCGCGAATTTCAGCGAACTTCTTTCCCACTAACTCGAAAGCCTCCTCCCACGTCGCAGCCGTCAGCTTGCCATTCTTGCGAATCAGCGGTTGCTTCAGCCGCTCTTCATGATTGGCGAAGTCGAACCCATAACGCCCCTTGATGCAAAGGAAATCTCCGTTGGTGCCGCTCTTGTCGCGGTTATCGCCGCGGACGATCTCCATCCCTGTGTCGGATCGCCGCACCCCCAGCGTGGTCTTGCAGCCATCCCCGCAATGGGTGCAGATGGTGCCCACATGCTTCATCTCCCACGGTCGCGTCTTGTAGCGGTACGCGCCGGAGGTGAGTGCGCCCACCGGGCAAATATCAATGCACATGCCGCATTCTTCGCACTCCAAATGATCTTCTTTATTCGGGGCGATCAGCGAACCCACGCCGCGGTTCTGCACGCCCAGCGCCCACACGTCCATGCCCTCGCCGCAGATGCGCACGCAGCGGTAGCACAGAATGCAGCGCGGCCGGTCGAAATAGACAATCGGAGACCACTGCTGCTCGTCCTTATGGTTCTTGGCCTCCATGAACTTCGATTCGGCGGCGCCGTAGGAGAACGTCATGTCCTGCAGTTCGCATTCACCGCCGGCATCGCAAACCGGGCAGTCCAGCGGATGGTTGCCGAGCAGCATCTCGAGCATCGACTTGCGCGCCTGCTTAACCTCTGGGCTTTCGGTCGTGACCACCATGCCTTCGCTGATCACCGTTGTGCAGGCGGTCTGCAGCTTGGGCATCTTCTCGATCTTCACCAGGCACATCCGGCAAGCGCCTTGCAAAGAGAGGTTAGGGTAGTAACAGAACGAAGGCACTTCGATGCCCACACTCTTGCAAGCCTCAATGAGCAGAGTGCCCGCGGGAGCGGTAACTTTCTTGCCGTCGACTGTGAGATTTACATCAGCCATAAGAATTTTGCGATTGGGCGATTGAGTGATCGTGCGATTGAAACCTGCTGATGCCAGATTTTCAAGCGCTCAATGACCCGATCACTCAATGACTCAATCTTCAGTGTGCCATCACCGGCACTTGCTCCAAACTGCCCTCTCTCTCGAACGGGCACGGCCTGCCTTCCAGATGGTCTTCAAATTCTTTGCGGAACTTTTTGACGAACGCGATGGTCGGCATCGCCGCCGCATCCCCCAGCGGACAAAACGTCCGTCCCAGCATGTTTTCCGACAGATATTGCATGTTGTCGATGTCTTTCTTCTCTCCACCGCCATTATGAAATCGGATCAATGTCTTCTTCAGCCAGTCGGTCCCCTCCCGGCACGGGATGCACCAGCCGCAGCTCTCGTGCTGATAAAACTTCATGGTCCGTAGCGCAAATTTCACGATGCACTGGGCGTCGTCGACAATCACCACGCCGCCCGATCCCAGCATGGAACCGGCTTTCTGCACCGAATCGAAATCCATCGCGACATCGATTTCGTCCGCCGTCAGGCAGGGGCACGAAGATCCTCCGGGCACCACCGCCTTCAACTCGCGCCCGTTCGGAATTCCGCCGCCCACCTCGTAGATCATCTTGCGCAGGTTGTAGCCCATCGGCAGTTCGTAGACGCCGGGCTTGGCGATGTTGCCGCTCAGGCAGAACAGCCGCGTGCCGCCATTCTTCGGCGTCCCCAGCTTCGCGTACCATTCGGCGCCGCCGAGGATAATGTGGGGAACGTTGGCCAGCGTTTCCGCATTATTGATGACCGTCGGCCCGCCCCACAGCCCGACCACCGCGGGAAAGGGAGGCCGGATGCGGGGAATACCGCGTTTGCCCTCCAACGACTCCATCAGCGCCGATTCTTCGCCGACTTCATAAGCCCCCGCCCCCCCGTGCCAGTACACGTCGAAGTCGCGTCCGCTGCCGAAAATGTTCTTGCCCAGAAATCCTTTGCCATAGGCGTCGCGGATCGCCTTCTGCATGATGACCGAAAGATACCGGTATTCGCCCCGGACGTAGATGTAGCCGCTCTTTGCGCCGACGGCCAGCCCCGCTATCATGACTCCTTCTATCACCGAGTGCGGATCATGCTCGAAAATCAGCCGGTCTTTGCAGGTGCCGGGTTCGCTCTCATCGCCATTGCACAACACATATTTCGGCTTGGCCGACTGCTTGGGCACGAACGACCATTTCATCCCCGTCGAAAATCCCGCTCCGCCGCGCCCGCGCAGGCCGGAATTCTTGACCTCATTAATGATCGCGTCCGGCTCCATGGCCAGCGCCTTCTGCACCGCCTTGTAGCCGTCCAGCGCAAGGTAGCGCTCGATGTCAGTCGCACCCATGCCAAAGCGCCGGGAGACGACCTTCACCTCGTCGGGATGGGAAACCAAGTCAGCCATTTTCTGATCTTGTAATTTTGTAATCTGGTAATTTCGTAACTTAGAAGCGAACCCGCCAGCGCCGGTTTTCAATTACCAAATTACCCGATTACCAAATTACAAAATTCCTCACTGCGTTCCCTTCTTCTTATATTCCTCGAGAATCCTGTCCATCTTCTCGGCGGTCAGGTTCTCGTGAAAATCGTAGTTCACCTGCGCGGCCGGGGCCCAGCTGCACGCCCCAATGCACTCCACTTCTTCCAGCGTGAATAAGCCGTCTGGCGTCGTTTGCTTGTTTCCGATGCCCAGTTTCTTTGCGCAATGATGCAGGATCTCTTCTCCGCCCCGCACCATGCAACTGATATTGGTGCAGACCTGCACATTGAATTTCCCGCGCGGCTTGGTAGTCAGCATCGAGTAGTAGCTGATTACGTTGCGCACTTCCAGTTCGGTCAGATCCAGACGCGATGCAATCTCCGCGATGACCTCATCCGAGAGAAACCCAACCTCGTCCTGCGCATAAAGCAGCGTGGGCACCAGCGCCGACCGCTTGGTCGGATAATGCGGCACCATCTCGGCAAACCGCGCTTCGAATTCGTCTGAAAATCTCATAGTGAATCGGGCGATTGAGTGATCGGGCGACTGTGCGATTGCAACGTCACACCGTATTCCTGGCGGTACGATGCGAGGCTGCAAAAATCGCCGTCAGTTCATTAGCCTCCTTAAGCAGCGACTCAGTTTTCGCCAGCGGAACAATTCCGGATTCCGTCATTAATTCCAACCACAAAATTGTCTCGTCCGCTTCCTCAACCACAACTCCCATCTTAGCCACAAATTCGGCTTTCGATCTGGCCCGGCACACCGCCCGATAATTCGCCGCCACTGACGTGCCACATCGAAGTAACTGCTTTCCCAAAACCTGCGTGTCCGTCGTGTGGGGCAGAGATCGATAGAGCCGGATCACCCGCAATGCAAACGCCTTCGTCCGATCGCGCAACTGTTCCGGCTGACTGTTCACGTCAATTTATCCGATCACCGTTGTTCAATCGCTCGATGACCCGATCACTCAATCGCTCAATTCCTACCGGTCGATTTCCCCCAGCACAATATCAATGCTCCCAATGGCCGCCACCACGTCCGCGATCAGCTTTCCTTCGCACATCTTCGATAACGTCTGCAGGTTGGCGAAACATGCCGAGCGCATGTGCACGCGATAAGGTTTTGCCGTTCCATCGCTCACGATGTAATAGCCCATCTCCCCGCGCGGCGATTCCACTGCCTGGTAAACCTCTCCTGCCGGAACCGGGAATCCTTCCGTGATGATCTTGAAGTGATAGATGAGCGACTCCATCTGCGTCTTCATCTTTTCGCGCTCGGGCAGCACTATGCCGGGAGCGTCAGCCTTAATCGGCCCTTCCGGCATCCCATCCAGCGCCTGCCGCACGATGGCCGTCGACTCCCGCAGTTCCTGTACCCGGCACATGTAACGGGCGAAGACATCGCCTTCCTGCGACACCGGCACCTTGAACTGAAACTTTTCGTAGCTGGAATAGGGCATATCGCGCCGCAGGTCGATATCGACTCCACTACCCCGCAACGTCGGCCCCGTAGCCCCCAGCGCGATCGCGTCTTCCGCCGTGATCCGCGCCACGCCCTTGGTCCGCATCCCCCAGATCGGATTGCCGGTCAGCAGATCTTCGTACTCGTCCACCTTCTCGGGAAAATATCCCGCGAAATCCCGCACCCGGTCGAAGAAGCCCAGCGGCGGCTCCAGCGCGATCCCGCCCACCCGGAAGTACGAGGTCATCATCCGCTGCCCGCTTACCATCTCGAAGATCTTCAGCACCTCTTCGCGCTCGCGGAAGCAATACAAGAAGACCGTCATCGCCCCGATATCCAGCGCATGCGTCCCCAGCCACACCAGGTGCGAATTGATACGCGTCAGTTCGTTCAGCAGCACCCGCAGCCATTGTGCTTTCGGAGGAATTTCCAGCCCCAGCAGTTTCTCCACCGCCAGTACGTAGCACAGATTATTAGTGAGCGGGCAGAGGTAATCGATGCGGTCGGTCAGCGGCACCACTTGCTGGTAGAACTTGGCCTCGCAGGTCTTTTCGATCCCGGTATGCAGAAACCCGATATCGGGCATCAGCCGCACCACATTTTCGCCGTCAATCTCCAGGATCACGCGCAGCACCCCATGCGTCGAGGGATGTTGCGGCCCCATGTTCAGGATCATGGTGCGATCCTGCGCGGGCTCCAGTACTGGCGTCGGACTTAAATGCGCCATCTAGCGGTATCCTTCCACCGGGTAATCTTTGCGGAGAGGATGGCCTTCCCAGTCTTCCGGCATCAGGATGCGCCGTAGATAGGGATGCCCGTTGAACCGCACCCCGAACAGATCGAAGACTTCGCGCTCGAAATAATTCGCGCCCGGCCACACCGGGGTGATCGAATCCAGCGCGGGATTGGCGCTATTCAAGTGAACCTTTAACCGTACCCGCTCTTTATTAGGAATCGAAAGCAGATGGTAGACGACTTCAAAGCGCGGCTCCGATGGATACCAGTCCACGCAGGTGATGTCGGAGAGAAAGTTAAAAGGGCACGCCGAGTCTTCTTTTAAGAGCGCGCACGCCTCCCGGATGTCGGACCGGCCCACGAAGATCGTCATCTCGTCGCGATCGAATTTCACCCTCTCGATGGCGTTCGCCTTCCATGACAGTAGACGGGCCACCGCCGGATGGTGCTTCAGTTGTTCCAGATCGGTGATGGGGGGAGGGAGCGGCATCAGGGTCGTTCGCCTCCGCTCCAAACCTCGCGGCTGGCGGTCTCGCCCCAGTCCAGCACGCCTTTTTTCCACACATAGAAGAAGCCAACCAGGAAGATTCCCATATACACCAGCATTTCCCAGAGTCCGAAATGCTTCAGGTCACGAAGGATGATGGCCCACGGATAGATGAAAACCGCCTCCACATCGAACAGAATGAACAGCATCGCCACCAGGTAGAATTTGACCGAGAAGCGCTGCCGGGAATCCCCTACCGGGGTCATCCCGCATTCGTAGGGGGAAAGCTTGGCTCGGGTGGGTTTACGCTCGCCAATGAAGTAGGAGAGCAGGACAATTGCAGTCGCAATCCCGCCCGCCATCACCATATGGATGAGAAACGGGAGGTAGCGAGCGAAGTAATTGTCTGGCATAGGACGAGGTATATATAATTCGCGCCAAGCGATACCTGAAACATTCTAGGTTATGGGCTTGCACTCAACAGTGTCAAGCGAACGAGAAACAAATTGTGGAATTGTGTAATTTGGAAATTGAAAAATTGAAAACGCTGTGGAGTGGCGATCGCCGCGACGGACCTCCAAGTTTTCAATGACTCAATGACCCGATGACTCAATGACTCAACGACCCGATGACTCAATGACCCGATCCCTATGATTTTCGGCTTCAATACCGATGTAAAACACGTGGACACGATTTACCACGTGCAGAGCGAGGCGCGGGAAGGTGAACTCCTGCTGCAAACGCAGGTCTTCGTGCGCGGCCGCTGCATCGGCAAACGAGCCACTTCGTACGCCGCCAAAGCCGCCGAGGCCCAATTCGGTGACGCCCAGAAAGAGCAGCAGCTTCGCGAGCAGCATCGCCTGGTCCTGGACGCCATCCGGGAAGGGAAGTTGGACAGCGTTCTCGACCGTCCGGAAGCAGAACTGGCGACCGTGAAGGAATTGGACGTGCAGTGGTTGAATGCCGGTTCTATCCACGCCGACCGCAACCTCACCATGCAGTTGCGCGTAACCGAAGGAGGTTCCGCCGCATCCGGCGCGCGCCTCACATTCCGCTTCGCCCGCCCCGGCGCCGCCCCGTTCTATACCCAGGCTGTAGCCGACGCCGGCGGCGCGGCCGAAATCAAGATTGAAGTCGAAGAAGCCGCTCTTCCGGACTCCTCGCTCCTGGTCCAGGCAAACTTCGAAGGCCGCACCGCCACCAGAAAATTCCAGCTCCGCAAAGCAGAATGAAAGCAGTTGTGCTACAGCTGTAAGTGTTCTTAATATGTCGGCGTCACCATAGTCGGCGTCATCCCGAGCGGAGCCGCTTTTCAGCGTAGCGAGGGATCTCCCGCCCCCAACCAAACCATCCGGATCACATACCCATGAAACTCCATATCAACGGCGAAGCGCGCTCCTTCGACTCTCCCACCCCCTTAACCCTCGCCGCGCTGGTAGATCTCCTGGGCATGAAGACCGACCGCGTAGCGGTTGAATTGAACCGCGACATCGTCCCCCGGGACCGCTGGACCGAGACTGTTTTACACGAAGGCGACCGGTTGGAAGTCGTCCATTTCGTCGGCGGCGGCCTTTAGCTTCCGTCTACAGGAACTCCCTTAGTCACCCCGTCCCCATGTTTTCTCTGCTTGATCCACAGCCCTTCATGTCTAAAATGGCTGAAACATTTTGCACTTTCATTGTTTCAAACAAGTTTGAGGGCTGATGCAGCATCGTTTCACATCGAAAGAAGTTATCGCCCTGACCGGCATCACCGCCCGTCAGTTGCAGTGGTGGGACGAGCGCGGCGTGGTCAAACCGGCGCGCCAAGCGCATCGCCGTCTTTATTCAATTCAGCATCTAACTGACGTAGCCGTTATCTGCGAACTGCGGCGTAAAGGCTTCTCGCTGCAGGGCGTTCGCAAGGTCATGCGTTTTCTCGAACGTGAATTCGGCAAAGGCCTGTCGGAAATTGTCGACAGCGCCTCTGAGCTTCATCTGTTGACCGACGGCACTCATCTTTACCTGGAGACTTCAGCGCGCCAGATCGTCGACATTCTGAAGAATTCCGCCCAGCCGATTTTGGGCGTCTGTCTGAGCGACGCGGTGCGCCAGCTGCGGGCCGGGGTCATCTCCGGCAAGGCGAATACTTCGGTAACTTCGCGGGATTACCATCGCCATGCTAGAAAAGCTTCGTAGGGAAATTGGGGTTCGCTCTACAAAACGGACTCGAGGGAGGAACACATGGTCGGTGAACTGGATATCCTGAATGAGTGGATTCCGGAACAGATGCAGCCTGGTACCGTCTTTGTGCTCGAAAACGCCGGCGAAATCGGTGAGAAGGAAGATCCCTACTGGGCCGTGCTCTCCTGCCCATCCTGTGGCATGCTCGGCCTGATCACCCGCAAACAGATCAACGGCTTCCTCCCCGTCATCTGCGGTTCCGAATGCTGTTCGGCACAGTTCTTCATTCGCGACGCGGAAGTCGTGGTCCGCAAGCCGTTCTAGAGAATTGTTGATTCTTGAATTTTGATTGTTGAATGAAAAACCAACGTCGGCGGCAGGAGATTTTATTCAACAATCATCAGTCAACAATCAAAAATGATTCCTAGTCGCTTACCAGCTTTGCAAACACCGCCAGGTCTATATTCCCGCCGCTGACCACGCACACAACTTTTCCCGACCCGCACTTTCCGCTAAGCCCCGCCGCGACCGCGCACGCCCCCGCTCCCTCCGCGATCACGTGATTCCGCACGGCCACGATTTTCATCGCCTGCCGGATCTCTTCCAGCGTGACCACGACCGAGCCCGCCAGCAGATGATGCGCGATGTCCCACATCCGCGGAAATACCGATTTGCCGCCGCAGCCATCCACAAAGCTCGCCTTCCAG
This sequence comes from Candidatus Sulfotelmatobacter sp., assembly GCA_035949755.1. Lineage (GTDB taxonomy): Bacteria > Acidobacteriota > Terriglobia > Terriglobales > Acidobacteriaceae > Sulfotelmatobacter. The sequence goes on along the minus strand of DASYYT010000082.1, from coordinate 6,218 downwards.
TTCGGAAAATACTGCGCCGATCCTGACTGCAGCGAATACGCCAGCGGAGCGGCAGTTTCCGGTTCCGCCGCGTACACCTTCGCCTTGCTCCCCTTTTCCTTCACCGCCGCCGCGATCCCGCACGACAATCCTCCGCCCCCAAACCCAGCCACCACCGCATCCGCATCAGGCAGATCTTCCAAAATTTCCAGCCCGGCCGAAGCATTGCCGGCAATGAAGGCATCGTCTTCAAAGGGATGCACGAACGTCCCGGTCATCGCCGGGTGCGCCCGGTCCGACAGCGCCTTCCAGCACTGGTCGTAGGTCGCCTGCACAATCTCGCCGCCCAACCGGCGCACCGCGTCCAGCTTGGCCATGGGCGCCGTGTCCATGACCAGCACCTTGCAGGGCACGCCGGCTTTCTTTGCGGCCAGGGCCACTCCTTGCGCCGCATTGCCCGCACTCACCGTCCAGACGCCGTCCCGGCGCTGCTCCTCAGGCAGCAGCCGCACCGCGTTGTACGCGCCGCGAATCTTGAACGATCCAATCGGTTGCAGGCACTCCAGCTTTAGATAAATTTCCGCCGGCCCGTCGTAATTCAGCCGCACCAATGGCGTGCGAATCGCCGCCTCGTACACATGTTTGCGGGCATCCGCGATCATCCCCGCAGGAAGGTTGCGCTGCTTGTTCTCGACCGAAACCAGATCCCTTGCCATACCATCCCCAGATATTTTGTTGGACCGTCGCGTTAACGCTTCCCGGCCTTCGCCTCGCCCAACTGCACTGGCACCTGCTCGACAATCTCAATCCCAAATCCTTCCAGCGCCGCCACTTTCTTCGGACGGTTGGTCAGCAACCGAATCCGCCGCAGGTTCAGATCCGACAAAATCTGCGCCCCAATGCCAATCTCGCGCTGCACGTGCTTTTCGCTGTTGTCATACAACGAAGTCAGAGTCCGTCCACCGTGAAAGCTGAGCGCGGTCCGGTCGCCGGCCTTTTCGATCGCGAATCCCTGCGAAGTCTGGTGCAGGTAGATCAGCGCTCCCAGGCCTTCCTTGGCGATGCGGCGCATCGAGCCTTCCAGCGTGGCATGGCATTCGCATCCGGTCGCGCCAAACACGTCGCCCATCAGGCAATGCGCGTGCATGCGAACCAGGACCGCGCCTTCCGCGTGCTCAATGTCTCCACGCACCAGCGCCACGTGCGACTCCCCGCCATCCACTTCACTCGAATACGCGATCAGGCGGAACTCGCCAAAGCGCGTCTCGATCAAAGCCTCGCCCACGCGATTCACATAACGCTCGTGCGCCATGCGGTAGCGGATCAGTTCGGCGACGGTGAGCATCTTCAGCTCGTGCTGGCGGCAGAAGTCGGTCAGGTCGGGCACCCGCGCCATGCTGCCGTCGTCCTTCATGATTTCGCAGATGATGCCCGCCGGAACCATGCCCGCCAGCCGCGCCAGGTCTACCGAGGCCTCGGTCTGCCCGGCGCGCACCAGCACCCCGCCTTTGCGCGCCCGAAGAGGGAAGACGTGGCCGGGACGCGCCAGATCGGAAGGTTTCGTTGCCGGATCAATCGCAACTTGAATAGTGCGGGCGCGGTCGTACGCCGATATCCCGGTCGTCACGCCCTGACGCGCATCAATCGCCTCGCAAAACGCCGTCCCGTACTGCGAAGTGTTCTCCGCCGTCATCGGACCGATGTTCAGGTGCTCGAGCCGCTCCTCGGTCATGGCCAGGCAGACCAGCCCGCGCCCGTACTTGGCCATGAAATTGATGGCTTCGGGCGTGACTTTCTCGGCGGCCAGCGTGAGATCGCCCTCGTTCTCGCGGTCTTCGTCGTCCACGACCACGATCATGCGCCCGGCGCGGATCTCCTCAATCGCCTCGGGCACGTCGGTGAATGGAGGCTGGGGGCTCATTATCAGGGGATTCTAGCAGAGCCGGGGCAGGGGAGATTGGCCGTCGAGGGGTTGCGTGATTGCGTAATTGGGTAACTGAGGAATTGGGAAATTTGAGGAGTTGAGTAATCTGAAAACGTATCGCGCCAGCTTGGCGTGAGATGAACCACGTAGGGACGGACGCATTCGTCCGTCCGGCGGCCCAGCTGTATCGGGCCGCAGCGTGTTCTCCCAGCCGCACCGAAGTCGCCCGCCGCCCGGGCCCTCCGGGTAGGGACGTCCAACGTAGGGACGGCTAATGGAGGGACAGCCCAGGCCCACGTGGGGACAGCCCATGTAGGGACGGCCGCCCTCGGCCGTCCCGGCCGCGCAGCGGCCGTGGCCTCTCCACCCGCCCCGTCAGCCGCTCTCGAAGACGACCTCACCATCCACGAATCCTCCGCCGCTCCCCCCACCGCCCCGCCCCAGCGCCGCCCCGATCACGCCCACGACGGCAAAACCTACGAACAAATCGTCGCCGAATACTTCGGCTACCCCGACGTCGAGTCCTACGCCCGTGCCAAAGCCGCCGGCTCCATCCCAGCCCACTCCGTAACCCAACCCAAAGTCCAAGTCACCCCCGCAGGCACAGCCCACGTAGCCGCGGACGCATTCATCCGCCCGCCCGAACCCGCCCAAGAGCCCACAATCACCAACGCCCCAAACAAACCGCCCGAACCCGACCCAAAGCCCACAATCACCAATGCCCCAAACAAAAAGCCCCCGCTCAACGTGAAACCAGAAATTCCCCAGACTCAGTCCAAACACCGCACGGCTAGAGGAAGGTCTGGAGCGTGAGCGATCAGCTCCCAACCACCAAAAAGAAACCGCGGCCCAATAAATCTGGGCCGCCGGACGGACGAATGCGTCCGTCCCTACGTGGTTCGTCTCACTTCAAGCAGGCGCGAAGCGTTTTCATTACCCAATTACTCAATTACACAATTACCCAATTTAGCGCGCGAGTTCGTGTTCGGCACCCAGGAACAGGGCTCGCATGGCGCGGAGGACCCAGCGTGTCAGCACGACGATGATCGCGACGAGAATCAGGGCGATGGTGCCGGCGACGTAGGGATGGCGCGTGGCCAGCCAGGTTAGGGAGATGGCGAGCACATCTTCGCCGACGCTGAGCGTGAAATTGGAGAGCGGTTCGGGAGAGGGCGTGACGGCCGCGCGGGCCGCGGTCTTGCCGCCGTGGGCGATCAGCGCGACGGCCGCCCCCAACAGCGTGGCCAGCAACTGGTGCTCGGGGGAAAGCTGGCTGGTCGCGCGGTAGGCCAGGAGTCCGGCGACGGGGACGCGGATGAAGGTGTGCAGCGCGTTCCAGATCAGGTCGAAGGCGGGAATTTTGTCGGCGAAGAATTCGATGACGAACAGTGCCGCGCTGGCGGCGATGATGGGCCAACTCTGCAGCAGTTGCAGTCCGGCAGGGAGCGGGAGGTGTCCGAAGCGAGCCAGCAGACCCAGGACGGCAATCGTGGCGTAAAGGTTCAGTCCGGCAGCGAAGCCGATGGCGGCCAGCAGGGCGAAGAGTTCCGAAGGCGGAATGTGGAGCACATCGAGCATGGTGGCCTGGTGGATATTATCGCAGGAGCGAGGAGCAGCCAGGCTTTGCCCGGCGGACAGCCGAGGGCGGCTGTCCCCACATCGTCAAAAGAGGGCTGCTGCAGCCACGGATTTGCACGCATTTTCACGGAAGACAAAAGGAGCAAAAACAGAAAGGGCCGCTCGAAGAGCGACCCTCAAAACGCCTGCTACGCCTGGTGTTACAGCGTGGACTCTATTTCGAAGCCCCAGGCCTCGAGCAAGGGTTCGGGAATGTACTTGGAATTCTTATTGCGCCGGGCCCACTCCCGCAGGCGAGTCGAGCGCAGGTATTGATCGGGGGAGAGCTTGTACTCGCGCACGACCTGCTCGAATTCGGTGATAGTCGGGGTGATAGGCCCGATCGGCTCAGGCTTGCCCCAGTTTGGATTTCCGCGTCGCTTGGCCATGAAAAATTGCCTTTCCACTCAAGAAATAAGACAGCCACAACCGGTAACTACAAGATTCTCCGCCTGGTCGCTGAGATTCAACTATCGATGCGCGCGGTCGTGGAAAAAACGAAGGATTGAGGCCCATTCCGCAGGCGCATCTCAAATGCTGATCGGAGAACGAATATCCTACAGTCAATTTAGCTGGAAAGTCAATGGAAAAAACCTCGTCGTTGATGCTAAATGACGAAAGATAAAGGACTTCTTTGTCTGCCAGTTGGGTCGAAACCTCCTGCTTACGTTTAGAGAACGCGAAATCCGCTGGGGTTGCGGGATTTCTTGGCATTCGATTGCGGTTAAATTGCAGTGAAGATGGGCATTACGGGGGTAATGGCAATCAGCCCAGAGAGATTGCTGAGTGTTGCCCATCAGACATAAAGTGCAGAGAGGGATCAGCACGTCTGCCGATTCGAAGCAGGGGTGCGCGGTTCACGAGTAGATGCTCCATGAGCCTGAAATCACTGGTGTTGTGCTCGGATGAAAAAATCGTTCGCGTGCTGCGGCGCGTGCTGGGCGATCTGGATATCGAAATGGAGCTGTGTGCGGGAGCGGATGCGGCGCTGCGGCGGCTCACCCGGCAGCGGTTTGAGGCGATTATCGTCGATGTGATTGATGATGGGGCCAGCGAGGTGCTGCGCAGCGCGCGCAGCGCGCCGTGTAACCGGCATGCGGTCGCGGTAGCCATTGTGGATGCGATCATTGGGTTGAAAGCGGTCTTTGCCATTGGGGCTCACTTCGTTCTGTACAAGCCGGTTTCAAGCGAACGGGCGAAGGCAAGCTTCCGAGCCGCGCGCGCGCTGATGAAGAGCGAACGGCGGCGGAACGCCCGCATCCCGGTGCAGATTCCGGTGGTGGTGCGAAGTCTGGGTGTTGGCGGCAATATGAGAGTCAATACCGTCGACCTGAGCGAAGGCGGAATGGCAATCAGCATGCGAGACGGGAGGCGCCCCGGCAAGCGATTGCAGATCAGCTTCACGTTGCCGGGAAGCAACCGCCCTCTGGAGATTCCAGCGGAGTTTGCCTGGGAGGCATCCACGGAGCAGGCGGGCCTGCGCTTCGTGCAGCCGTCGGCCGAGGTCACGCAGCAACTGCGGGAATGGCTGAAGCAGAATTCACCGGAGGTCGAGCCGGATGATCCGCCCATTCGTTGCCAGCTTACGGATTTGAGTCTCGGGGGATGTTATCTAGAAATTTCGTCGCCCTTTCCGGCGGGCACGCGCGTGACCTTATCGATGCGGGCGGCCGGGATAGAAGTTCGGGTGCAGGGACTGGTGCGGGTGATGCATCCGGACAAAGGCATGGGCGTGGAGTTCACGCAGGCAACGGATGAGCACCGTGTCGCCGTGGAACGGTTTCTGGGCGTGCTGAATGAGAACCGTACTTTGTCGCCCGAGTTGCTGGTCCAACCGGAAGGCCTGGAGACGGGAGCGCTTCCCGCCCGGCCAAGCACGGCAGATCAGGAGGACCCGTTGCTGCAGTTGTTTTATGGTGAGCCGGTGACGGTGGAAGAGTTTCATGAAAGCTTGCGCCGGCAGCGCGGGATCCCTGCAGTAGTAAAGAGTGCAGCCGCCGGGGCGCGGGCATAGCCCGAGCTCGTCGTGAGTGCAAAGTGAACGTTCTCTTCATCTGCTTCTCTGGTTTTTCTTGCGTTGAATCCCTGTTGGTCTCGATCCATAGCCGGATATCCTTGCTAAGCTAGAATGATCGCGAGCCGGGATGGCGAAATTGGCAGACGCAGCGGACTTAAAAGCGGATGCTGATAATCTAGTAACTATAAGTAAATAAATACGATACTAGCGTCCGGCCCATACGCATGGGATTTTTATGATGTTAAGTCATTTGGAATACTAGCCATACGGCATTACACACATTTCCGCGGAAACACATCTGCGGCATCCCGAAGCCAAGCCCCGCATTGGTAAGCAAATGGATCCTCAATCTGAGAGTCGGAGCGTGTCTATCAAGGCGGAGAGAGCAGCGGGTTGATTTCGACGGCTAGGGTAGTAAAGAAAATAGCCCGGGAATGTTGGGCACCAATCTTTCAAGACCTGAATTAATCGCCCCTCGGAAATCCTGGCCCTGAGAGTTTCCTCCATCGCCGTTCCAATCCCTACGCCCTGCAACACCGCTTGGATTACTAAATCCGGATCATCGAAAGACGCGGGCCCTTGGGGGCTGACTGTGAGTGTCTTCCGGCCTTTCCCGAACTCCCACCGATAGAGACCATTGCTGAAGCGAAAACCTATGCAGGAATGATCTTTCAGGTCTCG
>DASYYT010000081.1:0-8233 GCA_035949755.1 Candidatus Sulfotelmatobacter sp. | reverse complement strand
CAACGGCGCCGGAAAAAGTTTTGGTGTAATCCCGGACACGCAGCCGCGCCTCCCCGCCGCTGCGGAAAATCATCGCCTGCCCTGGGCTGCGTTCTCACCTCCCAGACCGTCAAACGAAAAATTGAAGGAATCGTACAGACTGTTGCTGGTCAGCCGGGTGATGGCTGTGCCATCGAGCTTCATGCTGTAGAGCTCAAACCCATCGCCGGTTGTGACGCCCAGGTTGTCGCGATTCGAGCTGAACAGAATTCTTTCGCCCACCCCTGCGATGTTCAGCACCATGGGCTCGAAGTTCGTCCCCACGCCGTCGGTCAGCTTGGTCACGCCACTCCCATCGGCATTCATGATGTAGACATCTTCCTTGTGTCGAATGTCCGGATTGGTCCAATCCTCGCGGCTGAAGCTGATCCGGCTTCCATCGCCAGTGAATGAAGGCGTCTGGTCATGGCAGCCGCAGCCCTCTGTAGCGGCCGGATTTGTCAGCATCTGGGGATTCGTTCCATCGGCATTCATCACCCAGATGCCGTCGTACCAGATTTGGCTGGCGTCATACCCCCAGAGTTCCATTGCGATCTTGCTTCCATCCGGCGAATAGGTGGGCGCCCATGCCCCCGCGAAGCCGGCCGGCAGAGGCAGCACGGTGTCGCCAGTTCCATCGATGTTTCTCGTTACCACCTGCGGTAGAGAAACACCTTCCGCGATCGCCCGCATCGAAACAAAAATCACCTTGGTGCCGTCGGGCGAGAACTGAGGCGTGCGGTTGTAGTTCACATCGTTGGTTACTGGCACCATGTTGCTGCCGTCCACGTTGGCGACCCAGATATCCCATTGCGCCGTATTTCGATCAAGCCCTCCGTACAAATCGAGCGTTGCTTTCTTGCCATCGGGCGAAAGAATAATCGAATAAAAGTCACCCGTGACGGCTTGGCCGTTTGTAGGATCGATCACCGCGGCGGCGCTGAATTGGCTATTCCCGGCAGTGGTCACGAGCTTTCCCAGCATCGGGCTGAACATCTCGCCCTGATTCGGTGCTAACTGCATGAACGCGAAGGTTGTGGTTTGAGTTTGGGGCGGCGGCGTCACATTTTTAGTGGAACTGCTGCCGCACCCCATCCACCACAGGGCAGTAAAAGAGAGAATTACGACGAAGGGGAGCTTGCGCATAAAGAGATCCTTGAGAGGTGAGGCTTGCAAGCCTGCTGCGAAGAGGGGAGACCGGAAGCGACGGCCCGAGCAGCCCGCCGTACGGCCTTGGCACAGGCAAGAGTCCGCTTGCGAACGGACCATTCACCTCCACGCTATGCCATCTTTATAGTTCCGGCTGCACGTGACAGCCAAGCGAATTCCGCGTAGTCACGCGGTTCTGTGATTCGCGTCACTTTCCGTGGAAACGGCGTTTGGCTTCGCGGCAATCCAGAGAAATCTCGCGTGCGTGCGATCCCGCAGAGCGCTGAACCGTCGTTTGCCAAATTGCTGGAGGCATGAGACCATTGTGAGTTCCGGTGGCGGTGGCTAGCCACCGTCACCAAAGAGGAAAACAAATGTATCAAAAGCGACCGGGAGTGTTCATGGCGGACTGGTGGGATGCCGATGGGCGCCGCCACCGCAAGCAATTCTCAACCTCTGCAGCGGCGCGGGAGCATGAACATCGCGAGACAGCGCTCGCCCACGCCGAGCGGGCCAGCCGCGAGATGAAGCTGGCGGCCCGGACCTCCAGCAAAAAACGCTCCCGCCCGGAGACCGATAACGGCACCATGGAGCCCGCCAAGGGCAAGCTTGGAGTCATGATTCCAGGCATGGGCGCAGTGGCCACTACTTTCGTCGCCGGGGTCGAGGCGATCCGCAAGGGAATCGCCAAGCCCATCGGGTCGCTCACGCAAATGGGCACCGTCCGCCTCGGCAAGCGCACTGATGCCCGCTCCCCCAAGGTCAAGGAGTTCGTTCCGCTGGCCGGGCTCGACGATCTCGTCTTCACCGGCTGGGACATCTTCGAAGACAACATGTTCGAGGCCGCCTCCAACGCCGGCGTGCTCGACTATCGGCTGCTCGAACAACTCAAGCCCTTTCTGTCCTCGATTACACCGCGCGCGGCCGTCTTCGATCACAACTACGTCAAGAAGATCGACGGTCCCAACGTGAAGAAGGGCAAGACCAAGATGGATCTCGCCGAGCAGGTGCGCGACGACATCCGCGAATTCCGCAAGTCCAGCGGCGCCAGTCGCCTCATCACGATGTGGTGCGGTTCCACCGAATCCTATATTGAACCCACCGAGGCCCATCAATCGCTGAAGGCGTTCGAGAAGGCGCTGCGCGACAACGATGAGATGATCGCACCGTCGATGATCTACGCCTACGCCTCACTGATGGAAGGCGTTCCATTCGCCAACGGCGCTCCCAACCTGACCGTAGACTTGCCCGTGATGTTAGAACTTTCGCGCAAGAATGAAGCGCCCATCTGCGGCAAAGATTTCAAGACCGGACAGACGCTGATGAAAACGGTTCTCGCACCCGCCTTCAAAGCCCGCCTGCTCGGGCTGAGTGGATGGTACTCGACGAACATCCTGGGCAACCGCGACGGGGAGGTGCTCGATGATCCCGGATCTTTTAAGACCAAGGAGGAATCGAAGCTGGGCGTGCTCGAGCACATCCTGCAGCCGGCACTCTATCCCGAACTGTACGGCAATATGTACCACAAGGTGCGCATCAACTATTACCCGCCACGCGGCGACAATAAGGAAGGCTGGGACAACATCGACATCTTCGGATGGCTCGGCTATCCCATGCAGATCAAGGTGGACTTCCTGTGCCGCGACTCGATTCTCGCTGCCCCCATCGTGTTGGACCTGGTCCTGTTGATGGACCTGGCGCAGCGCTCGTCCGAGCTGAAGGGACTTGGCATTCAGGAGTGGCTCAGCTTTTACTTCAAGTCTCCCATGACGGTTCCGGGCTTATATCCGGAGCATGATCTATTCATCCAATTAATGAAGCTGAAGAACACGCTGCGGCACTTGAAGGGAGAAGAGCTCATCACGCACCTGGGCCTTGAGTATTACGACTGAGAATTGACGCTTGCCTGGAGGACCGCCGGATTTGCGCGGCGATCCGTTTTGCTACCATGAATGGCGGGTTTGCCCAGTACCTGCCCACAGCATGGCTCATCTCTCGCCGACAGCACTTTCCGACGCCCGAACCATAGGCGCTTACGTCATCTTCCTGGCAAGCTATGTGGTGTTTGCACTGGGAAAGTTTCCCGGACTCAAAATTGACCGTCCGGGAGCGGCCATCATCGGCGCCGTCGGCATGGTCGCGTTCCGCATTGTGCAGCCGGCCGACGCCGTCCGCTTCATTGATTTTCCCACGCTCGTGCTGCTGTTCTCCATGATGCTGATCGTGGGAACTCTGCATCAGGTGGGATTCTTCGAATGGAATGCGGAGATGGTGCTGCGCCGGCTGAAGCCGTCGCGCCTGCTGCCGGCCGTAGTTCTTACCTCGGGCTTGCTCTCCGCGTTCTTCGTAAACGATATTGTCTGCCTCGTCATGGTTCCATTTGTCTTGAGCATCACGCGCCGCTTGGCGCTGAAGCCACTGCCGTATCTGCTGGCGGTGGCGACGGCGTCCAACATTGGCAGCGTGGCGACGATCACGGGAAATCCGCAGAACATTCTGATCGGCTCATTCTCCCACATCGGCTATCGGGATTTTCTGCTGCACCTTGCTCCCGTTGCAGCGATTGGCCTGTTGCTGGATTGGCTGGTGTTGCACTGGACGTATATGCGGTCAGTGGAGCATAGGGCAGCAGCCAGCGAGGAAATTCCGCTGCCCCCGCTGGATCTCACGCGGCTCACCAAACCAGTGATCGTGGTTGCCGCCGTGGTGATTGCCTTTTTCGCAGGCGTGCCTCCAGCGATGGCAGCGGCACTGGGAGCGGCGGTTTTGCTGATTACCAGGACTTTGGAGCCGCGCCAGGTCTATGACGAGGTGGACTGGGGCCTGCTGGTGTTCTTTGTGGGACTGTTCCTGATTGTGGGTGGAGCGCAGAATGCCGGAATTGTCGGGAAGTTTCTGGCCATTGCCGAGCACTGGAATCTGCACCATCTGGGTGCGTTCACGATAGCGGTGTCGGTGCTGAGCAATCTCGTGAGCAATGTGCCGGCAGTCATGCTCTTGAAGTCGCTGGCGCCGAACTTTCCCAATCCGCATACCGCATGGCTGGTGCTGGCAATGGCTTCCACGCTGGCGGGCAATCTTACGATCACTGGAAGCATCGCCAACATTATCGTGGTTGAGAGCGCCAAGCCCGAGACCAAGATCGGGTTCTGGGAATATTTTCGCGTGGGGCTCCCCATCACTGTGATGACGCTGATCGTAGGATGGGCGTGGCTGCAGTGGATTAAGTAGATGGTTGACTTGAAAATCAACAACAGGCTGGATTGAGCTTACAGCTTCCCCAAAAAATCAGTGATCTCCGGCTCTGTCCAGTCCACCGCCCCGATGAACTTCCTCCGCATCACCCCGTTGCGGTCGATGATGTAGGTCTCCGGAAATTTGAAGGTGCCGTAAAGCCCGTTGCTCTTGCCGCTCGGATCGCGCACTGTGAGCAGGTTTACGTTGTGATCCTTCACGAACTGCTTGTAAGCGCCCTCGTCGACGTCCACGCTGACCGCCAGCACGGTCACGCCCTTGGCCTTCAACAAGCGCTGCATCTCGACCAGCGAGGGCAGTTCCTCGACGCAAGGCGCACACCAGGTCGCCCAGAAATTCAGCACCACGACCTGTCCGCGGAATTGGCTCAGCGTAACTTTATTCTGCGAATCTTGCACGGTGAAGTCCGGAGCAGCGGTTCCGATCCGCGGCGGCCGCGACCCGCCGTAGCAGGCAAAAAGAGATGCCAGAAAAATGATTGAAGCAACAAGGGCGGCAGGATAGGTAATTCGGTGCACCCAGATATAATAATAGATTCCTTGTTCAGGGAGCCTCTTCTCTGGGGAGCGGTATCCGCGGGAGGCGCCGGGGCAGGGGAACCATTGTCGAATAGCCGGGCTTTAGCTCCTGAGTTTTGTTCTTCTTGAATCGCTTATGACCGCTGGGGAACCTATCTCAAAACCGCCGCAAGTCTCGGTCATCGTCCCCGCGCGTAACGAAGAAGCCAGCCTCGCGGCTTGCCTCGAATCGCTCGTCGCACAGACGGGGGTATCTTTCGAGATCATCGTTGTGAATGATCATTCGACCGACCGCACCCGTGAAATTGCCGCTTCGTTCTCCACCGTTCGCGTGATCGATGCCGGTCCGCTGCCCCCGCGCTGGACCGGCAAGAACAACGCCGTTGCCACCGGAGCCCGCGTTGCCCGCGGCGAGTGGCTCTTGTTCACCGATGCCGATACTGTCCATCTGCCAGGCTCACTGGCGCGGGCTTTGGCCGAGGCCAGGCAGAACGCCGTCGACCTGCTCTCCTACTCGCCCGAGCAGATCGCCATCAGCTTTTGGGAGATGGCCACCCTGCCGGTTGTCTTCGCGGAACTTGCCCGGCAATATCCGCCTTCGCTGGTCAGCGATCCCAACTCTCCCGCAGCCGCCGCCAACGGCCAGTACATTCTGGTGAAGCGCGAAGCCTACGAAGCCATCGGGGGACATGCCGCGGTTGCAGCAGACATTCTGGAAGATGTCGCCCTCGCCCGCGCGATCAAGTCCTCAGGCCGCAAGATTCGCTTCCGCTACGCCGCCGACGCCGTCCGCACTCGCATGTACCAAAACTTCCGCCAGTTGCGTGAAGGCTGGACCAAGAACCTGGCCTTGCTGTTTCCGAATTCGATATGGCTTGCAGTGCGGACCCTGTCCTTCTGGTTAGTCCCATGGGCGGTGATATTGAGCTTCGGCATACTGCCGGCCACGCGACATCAGCTGTGGTGGAGTGTAGTTGCAGTTCTGGCTCTCACAAGCAACATCGCCCATCTCCGGCGCGCGAATTTTGATCTGATCATGGAATTCCTTGGCGCCGTATTCGGCATGCCCATGTTCGCCTACCTTCTGCTGCGTTCGAAAAGAATGCACGGGAAGGGAACTGTCTCCTGGAAAGGCCGCACCTACGCAGACCCAAAGGATTCTCCCGAAAAATCCGGTACCGCTGCCGATTTTTCGCAAAACACTCTCATGAAGATGCCCCTGGTCCTGATTCTGCCATTCTTGTTACTGATTTCGGCCCGTAGCCCTGCGGCGCACTCAGAGCGGCCGGCCGCCGCGATCCAGGATTCCTCCGGCCCTCATTTTTCCAATACCCTGATCGACGCTGGTGCGGCGGTGGGCCCACTCAAACTCGGGGACTCTCGCGCCCGCACTCTGGAATTGTTCCCGAAAAAGCCCGAAGATCAGGAGTGGGAAGATCCTTGCGGAACTACCATCGACTGGGTGGATACCACCAACCCCATGGGCCGCGGTGATCTCTTTATTCGGCTTAAGAAGGGCAAGGTTTTTCAGATCGAATCTTCCACCACGCGCTTCCAGACCGCCGAAGGCATCACCACCTTCGACTCGCCCAACAAGGTCGCCAGTTCCTACAAGGACCTTCGCGCCGGAGTGCTGCTGACCACTCCCAATCCCTCCTTGGGCGATCGTCCTTTGGTCTTCTGGTACGAAAAGAAGCGGGGTATCGCCTTCACCCTGGCCTACGATCCCTCCCGTCACAAGCGTTACGTCTACAAGATTACGGTGTTCGAACCGAACAAGAATTTTTGTCCCGAGCAGGAAACCATCAATTCCGCGAAATGGCAAAACATCGATTCCTACCGGGTCGAACCTCCGCGCGAATTGAGCCCTGAACCCTAACGCGGATCACTGGTTTGAAAAGCATGGTCTATCTAACCCGCAAAGCCGAGTTCTCCGCGTCGCATTATTACAACAACCCGGATCTCACTCCCGAAGAAAACCTGCGCCTGTTTGGAAAGTGCAATAACCCGCATGGCCACGGCCATAACTACATGCTCGAAGTCACGGTGAAGGGTCAGGTGGACCCGCGTTCCGGTTTCGTCGTCGATCTGAAGCAACTCAAGGAAGTGATGAACCGGGAGGTGCTCGATGCCATGGACCACCGCTTCCTCAACAAAGAAGTGCCCGAGTTTTTCACCAGGATTCCGACCACTGAAAACATCGCCATCGCCGTCTGGCAGCGCCTCGAACCCAAACTCCAGCAAGCCCGCCTGCACCGCGTGCGCGTGTATGAGACGCCGGATCTTTTCGTCGACTTCTATGGGGAGGAATAGAGGGAGCTCAGCGCTCATGGCTCATCGCCCATCATGAAAGCCCATCTCAGCCGCCGTTATCGTTTCTCCGCCTCGCACCGCCTGCACAGTGCGGCGATGTCAGCCGACCAAAACCGCGCCACCTATGGCAAATGCAACAACCCGCACGGGCATGGCCACAACTACACATTGGAAGTTACGGTCAGCGGCCACGTAGACGCCAGTACCGGGATGGTCTGCAATCTAGTCGATCTCGACAGTTTCGTCGAGAGGGAAGTGCTTTCCCGCTTTGATCTGCAGAATTTGAACCATGTTCAAGAATTCGCTGCACTTGTGCCCACTACGGAAAATCTATGCATCCAGATCTTCGAAATAATGCAGCGCGGCTTTGCCCGCGCGCATCTGGAAAGAGTGAAACTAGAAGAGACCATGATGAATTCCTTTGAATACTTCGGAGGACAGGAGGACGGGACTCGCCGCTGATAAGTGGCTGAATTGCACGATTACTCAGTTATCAAATTACCCAATCCTATGAAACCAACTCCGCTATCCGCCAAAGAGAACCCGACCGTGACCAGCGCCAGCTTTGAGGATCTGGTTCGCGAGATGATCGTCCGCCTGGGCGAGGACCCGCAACGCGAAGGCCTCACAGCCACTCCCGAGCGCGTGCACAAAGCGATGAACTTCCTGACCAGGGGCTACCAGCAAGATCCTGAAGCGCTGCTCAAAGGCGCGCTGTTTACCGTCAGCTACGACGAAATGGTAATCGTCAAAGATGTGGAGATGTTCAGCCTTTGCGAGCATCACATGCTACCCTTTTTCGGCAAAGTGCATGTCGCCTACATCCCCAATGGGCGTGTGATTGGCCTCAGCAAGATCCCGCGCCTGATCGAACTATTTTCGCGTCGCCTGCAGATTCAAGAACGCCTCACCACCCAGATCGCCGAGACCATTCAAAAAGTAATCGAGCCGCAGGGAGTGGGAGTAGTCATTGAAGCCCG
>DASYYT010000080.1:0-39440 GCA_035949755.1 Candidatus Sulfotelmatobacter sp. | reverse complement strand
TCCACCGTACCTTCTGGAGCTTCGACGCGATAGGGTCCATTGGGCCTGACGGTGATCTTCACTTGAGCCATGATGAATTGCCTCCAACCTTACGGGTTTCTAGTAAGCCTAGCAAAGATACCACGGAAAAAGCGACTGCGGACGACACTAAGCTTCGCAGGGAAAGTGGATCATGCTGCCGCGGATCGAACGGAGATCAGGCTGCGGTACAGTTCCAGGCACTGATCGATCATGCGCTTGGTGGTGAAGCGTTCGCGGGCGCGGGTATAGGCGAGTTCGGCATAGGCTCGGCGCATGGGCCGGTCTTCATTCAGCAGGCGGATATTTTCCGCGAGGCTGGCGGCGTCGTTGGTGCGGAAATACAGAGCCGCGTCTCCCCAGACTTCACGATAGCTGGGAATATCGTTGGCGACGATGGCGCAGCGGGAAAACGCCGCTTCCAGGGCAAACATGCCCAAAGGTTCGTAGCGCGAAGTAGCTGCGTAGATTGCGGCACGACTGTAGAGGGCGCGCAGCTGCGCGTCGGTCTGCGGACCGCGAATCGCCACCGAAGTTTCTGCGGTCGCGACCTTCACATCGGCGCGAATCGGAATGCGCGGCATGGGCACGGTTTGCTCGGCGCCCACGATGCAAACCGGCAAAGGATGCTGCTGTTGCGTGAGCAGGAAAACTTGTTTGCTGGCATCTACCAGGCGCCCGACCGCCAGCACACAATCATCTTTGCTCACGTAAGGATTGAAGAAGATGGGATTGCGCCCAGGATAAATCACTTCTGCGCGCCGCGGGCGTCCGTAACAGGCGGAGATGCGATCGAGCATCCAGGCGGAAGGGGCGACTACGGCATCAGCGCCGTCCAAACCGTGAAGAACAGTCCTGCGATACCAGTCCATGGAGCGCGCCGGCTGCGAAGGACGATCGTGGACCGCTTGTCTCCATGTGATCAGATCGCCTTGCGCCATCACGACTCGCGGCACATCTACCGGAATGCTGCCGTAACAGAATTGGTTGAGGTGCAGAACGTCGGGATGCAGTTCTTCAATTAACGAAACCAGCAATTCGGAAGATTCGGGCAGGTCTTCTTCCGCTTCCTGCATCCACTCCAGGCGGAACGCGGTGGGGCGGTAGTCGAGGCCGTGCAAGTGATCCATCCACGAGGTCTGGTCAGGGAATGGAATCTCACCGAAGCTGACCAGCGTGACGCGCACGCCGCGCGTGACCAGTCCGGTCACCAGCTCGCGGGCGTAGGTCCACGAACCGGAAAGCGAGTCGGCCGTAACCAGGACGTGCACAGAACCTCCACAGAACCCCGGAATGCCGCGTAGAACGGGCATTCCGCATGCCGAAGGACCTATTCTAGTGCGAATCGGGCTCAGCGGGAAGGGATTTCCGATGTGGAGGCTGCCAAAACTTGGGGACAGGACTGCGCCAGAACCGTCGAGCACCATTCTCTGACTGCGTGTCAGAACTCGAACTTCAAGGCCAACTGAATCAGCCGGGGCGGCAGAGCGGTAAGGATCTGATTGAAAGTTGGCGAACTGATATCGCTATCGGGTAGTCGGAAGTTCGTGTGGTTCAGCAAATTGAAGAACTCAGCCCGGAACTGAAATTCCTTCCCCTCGGTCACCGGAATTCTCTTGAAGGCGGAGAAATCCCAGTCGCCGTATCCAGGTCCCTGGGCGATGTTTCGGCCCGCTGTACCAAATTGCTGCACGGGGGAATTTGGATCAGGAGTAATGCGCTGAAAGGCGCCAGCGTTCAGCCAGGCGCTGGTGGTCCTCGGCCCGCGGTTTGGGTCTTGTCCCGGGACCAGGTTCGGCCGGTTGGCAGAAAATCCAGTGATTTCCGGCGCTCCGCCCTGCTCGGAAACGTCATTCGAATCAAATACCGTGAATGGGGTGCCACTCATGACGGTGGCAATCCCGTTCAGTTGCCAGCCACCCAAAACTTGCTGGTACCAGCCGTGAGGCTGTCTCCACCATGGAAGGGACCACTGGTAACTGAGCACGAGGCGGTGACGGGAATCAAACAGCGAGCGGCCGCGCTCCGCGGCAAGATTGAATGGATTCTGCGCCAAGTCATTTTCACCGGCCACTGGTTTCGCCGCCGATCCCGTCATGTTGAACGAGGACGCGTCGTCGATGGACTTCGAAAACGTGTAGGAGGCCAGGAATGCCAGCCCGTGGCTGAACCGCTTGCGCAGGCTGGTCTCTAGCGCATTGTAGGAAGAGTTCGCGATGCCGGCGATTAATCCGGTCGAGGAATAGATACAACTGCTCGGCGGATCGTTCAACGTGCAGCCGGAATAGAGCCGCCGCTGATCGGCGTTCCCCGAGGTAGACAAGGGTTGGCCGCTGCTGTCGACGCCCGGTACGTAGACGGCCGGGTTGCCTTCGATAAAGCGCGGTAGTTTAGTGCCCTTGGTACCAACATAGCCGACTTCAAGCAGGAGATCGGTGCCGAACGACCTTTGAACGTTCAGGTCCCAATCCTGCGAATAAGGCAGGGGAAGATTGGGAGTCAATGTCAGATTAGTCAGAGGAGTGGCAAACGTGCCGGGTGCAGGAGGATTGCCATTAAAGGGATCGGAGAAGTTGGGGACGCTGATCTGCGCGGTTTGCAGATACGGCGGCGCGCTAATCGGCGACTGTAACGGCCCGCCTTGGCCGGTGTAGTAGGGCTCGTAGAAGATGCCATAGGCAGAAGTCACCAGCCACTTCCCCGTTCCGGTCGGGTCCAATGCAATGCCGAAGCGCGGGGCGAAACCTTTTTTGAAGGTGGAGATCAAGCCTGCGGGAACGCCTGCATCGCCGGGATAGAGCAGTCCGGCAGGAGCATTGGGCATGACCGTGGATTGCCTTCCTGGAATCCACAAGGTTTGCCGGTTGTGGATCTCGGTGTAAGGAAATGGCAACTCGTAACGCAGCCCGAAGTTCAGCGTAAGTCGAGATGTGACTTTGTACGTGTCCTGCGCGTATCCGTTGAGGGAGTTGCCTCTGATTCCTCGAGAGAAGTCGCCACGACCCTGGAGGAAGAAAACCGGCTGTCCGAACAAGAGAGCGGCGAAGCCGTCTCCGACAATGGGAAACCCGGGGTCGAATACAAAGAAGCCATTTGTAGCGATGCCCTGGAGGACGTTGACGTTCAGGTGCTGGTATCCGCCACCGAACTTCAGTTCGTGCCGTCCGCGAATCCAGCTGACCGAACCGGAATAATCGTAAGCATTCTCATACGTGTTGCGTGGCCCGGTAATGGGATCACCCACTGTTGTGTAACCGTTTACCTGGATGAACGGCGGGCCTTGGGCCACCGCAAGACTCGGCGAGTACTGGAACCCGAGGCTGGCGGGAGTCTGGTGGTTCAGATGCTCGTCAAAAAGGAATTTATTCCGCAGGTAAGAGAATCGGGCAACACCTATGACGGCGGGAGAAAACGTGTGCGTCTCCTGCGCGACAAAATTTTGCGCTCGATGATCTTCTCCCACGGGGAATCCGGGAACGCTCGCGCCCGATGTTGAAAGCGGATCGATGCGCGAGCCATTGCTCAACATGTAACGAAAATTCAAAGTGTCGGCGGCGGACAGATAGTGGTCGACTCTTACTCCGAACTGATCAGTGTCATCGTGGAGCGTCTCTGTGGCGTTGTAGACGTTAGTGCCGCTGTTGGGCTCCGGAAACAGACTCAAAAGCCCCTGCGACAGCGGATTAATGAATGGCAACTGGTTGTACGGAATCGGCGAGTTCGCGAAAATATTGAAAAGCTGATGGGCCGGATTGGCACACATCCCGTTGCTATCGAAGCCTTCCGGGCACAGTTGGCCGAAGTTTCCCTGACGTTCGGGCAGCGATGGAACGGTGCTTCCCTGCGTTTCCCCCTGCCGGTTGCGAAAGCCCTCGTAATATCCAAAAAAGAACGTCTTGTCCTTGCGAATCGGCCCGCCGAAGGTGCCGCCGAATTGGTTCTGCTTGAGGGGTTCAGTGCGCGCTGCGAAAAAATTGGTCGCATCAAAAGCGTCATTCCGTAAGAACTCCCACAGCGCTCCATGAAATTCATTCGTACCCGAGCGAGTGATGATGTTCGTCGTCGAGCCCAGGGCGTCACCGAATTCGGCATCGGCATTGTGGGTCAGAATTTTGAATTCTGTAATGGCATCGAGGGGTGGCTTAAGGACAAAGCCTCCGTCCACTCCGTTGAAATTGTTGGCCCCGTCGATCAGAAAATTGTTCGACTCCGGCCTCTGGCCGTTCACCGCATACGCCTGGCCGTCACGCAATGAGCCTCCGGCCTCTGAAAGACCGGGAGTAAGCGGCACGACTCCCGGCTGGAGAAGGCCCAACTGAGAGAAGTTGCGGCCGTCGAGCGGAAGGTCCAATACTTCGCGCTCGGTGACAGTTTTGCCGAGGCTGGTCACGGTCGTTTGAATCAGCTGTGCATCCGCATCCACCTCGAGTTTCTGAATCTCTGCGCCGACCGCGAGGTGCACGGGAATACTGGCCGTTTCGTTGACGTCAAGAACTATGCCTTGCTGAATGTAGGTCTGAAAACCTTTCGCCGTGGCTTGCAGCCAGTAGTGACCCACGGGCAATTCCAAAAGGATGTACTCTCCGGAACGATTGGTGACCGCGTTCCGCGTCAGACCGGTCTCGGTCTGCGTTGCTTTCACCGAGGCTCCGGGGACGGTAGCGCCCGCGGGATCCAGTACGGTTCCACGAATGCTCCCGGTAATTTGCTGAGCAGCGGCGCTCAAGCCACAGAACACGGTCAGCAGAACACAGATCAGACCTTTGCAAGCTGGCATGCGTTGGCGCACGTTTCCCCCACTTAACCCGCACCCATGTTTCCGGGACGGGATTCCACCGCAGCCTGGCAGACACAAGGTAAGCCAGACCTCTTTGAATGCGATTAGATTTTTCCGGGACCCCAAGTCCACAGAATGAAGAGCAGCGGTAAATTATCCGAGCAGGCCGCGGCACACAATAACGCAAATATATTACGGTGGGTCGGCTTCTGCGCGGGACTCGCGCAAGTCAGTTCACTTCCAGTCGCAGCTGCAACTCGCGCGCAAGAATGTCAATGGTGCGGATCTTTTCAGCAGCGGGGACAGGAACGTCCGGTGCCGCCATGGCCAATTCACAGGAGAGCATGATTGCGGTCAGGGTTTCCCGCATTTCGCTGTTCATCTGTTCGGCGATGGCGCGGCGGACGACGGATTCCTCCCGCTTGCGGCGGTGCAGCGCGGAGCGAACCTCGCGCACCAGACGTTCCATTCCCGTGATTCCGAGATTGACGTACACCGGGAAGGCAGTGCCCAAGTGTTCGATCATTTGATCGCTTTCCTCGAGCTCGGTCTCGAGCAGGAATTGATCGATAACCGCAGCGGAGTAGGTTTGTTCGCGCAGGCGCGTAACGCCCTCCTGCAGGGACTTGGCCCAGTGCGTTGGCTGGCCGGTGGCGCCGTAGAGGGCTTCGGCGCACTGTGAGCCGTTAGCGGACGAAGTGATGAGTAGAATCATGTCTTTCTCGATAGCACGTCAGCCGCCAAGAACTGGCCGTTGAGAATGCGGGCTTTAGATCGGCCGATGCTCCATTTTTCCCCTCCCCGGAATCCTGGAATGGAAAAATTCCAAATTGGATGTGAGGGCGCAGCGTAGCGCACGGCCGCGAGGGCGAGACGCCCGTTCGCCAAGCTCAGGGCCCGGCCCTCGCGACAGCCGCTGTCACGCCTGCGCTACACTGCGCAGCTGTGAGTTGCGTAATCTTTTAGTTTTCGATACAGGGTTGTCTTTCCGATCCCCAGCAGTCTCGCCGCCTGCAGCTTGTCTCCGTTTAATTCCGATATGGCGCGCAGGATTGTCTGCTTCTCCAGTTCCGCCATGGGAATGATTCCCCCTCGTTGGTCAGGGTTGCCGTTCGCAGGCTCGGGTAAGGGTAGGCTTGCGATTTCAGCCGGAAGATCGGTGATGTGAATTAGAGGACCGCTGGTGAAGGCATAGCTACGCTCCAGGCAATTCTCCAGTTCACGGACATTTCCCGGCCAGTCGTAAGCCAGCATAGCCTTTACCGCGTCGTCGCTGAGTAACTTCTCCTGGCCTGACGCGCGCGCCATGTGTTCCAGAAAGTGGCCGATCAGAAGAGGAATATCCTGCCGGCGCTCGCGCAGAGGCGGAATGCGCAGGCTGAGCACGTTCAGCCGGAAATAAAGATCGCGGCGGAAGCTGCCCTCCATAACCGCATGTTCCAGATCGCGATTGGTGGCGGCAAGAATGCGGACATTGATCGGAATTCGCCGCGTGCTGCCTACCGGACGAATTTCTTTTTCCTGGATGGCGCGCAGCATCTTGGCCTGCAGATCCACGGGCAGTTCCCCCACTTCATCGAGGAAGATGGTCCCGCCCTCGGCCATGGACATCAGTCCGTCTTTCGACTGGTTGGCGCCGGTGAATGCGCCCTTGACATAGCCGAACAGCTCGCTTTCGATCAATGTGGGAACCAGCGAACCGCAGTCGACCGGGATAAATGGCTTATCGCGATAAGGCCCGGTGTAGTGGATGGAGCGGGCGACCATCTCTTTTCCGGTGCCGCTCTCGCCCAGAATGAGTACCGGATGCACACTGTTGGCCGCCTTGGCGATGATCCGGTACAGCTTCTCCATTTCGGGCGCGCGACCGATGATGCCGCCGAATCCTTGTTTGGATTTCACCTTTTCGCGCAGCATGCGGTTCTCGGATTTCAACTTCAAATGGCTGGCAACGCGCTCCAGCAGCAGCTTGAGCTCATCGACACTGAACGGTTTGGTCACATAGTCGTAGGCGCCATTTTTCATCGCCTGCACTGCGGATTGCACTGTGCCGTAGCCGGTAACGACCACGACAATGGCTTCGGGACGGCGTTCTTTGATGCGACGAAGCGCATCCAGACCGCCGGCGCCCGGGAGCCGGAGATCGAGCAGCACCGCGTCGAAATTCTGGCTCTCCAGAGCGCGATAGGCTTGCTCGGCGGAGTCGGCCGCATAGGCGGAGAAACCCAGCGACAGCGCCACTTCACGGCAAGCCTCACGGATCGATCGTTCATCATCAACGATTAGAAGATTAAGGAAATTGGCAGCTTCAATTTGCGGTGTAGTAGCGATTGGACTTAATGCGGCAGACGTCATGGCTATTTATTCCTCTTCCTTGGATGAAAATGGTTCGCCACTTCTGGCGGGATGAAAACTCTTGCTCTCGCGGAAAGAATCAGGGGCCGTCTCGGGAACCAGCGGCAGAATCACACTCACGCGCGTGCCTTGGCCAGGATGGCTGTCCAGGTCGATGAGGCCACCATTCGCGCTCACGATGTCGTGGACAGTGGCCAGACCGAGACCTGTGCCTTTCCCTCCTTTGGTGGTGAAAAACGGTTCGAAGACGTGGGCGCGCGTGACGGCGTCCATGCCATTGCCGTTATCCTCCACCACGAACAGCGCGCACGGCGGAGATGCTGCCTTGCAGGATCCCAGGGCGGAATCGGTCAATACTTCCAGCTTGCAATTGCGCGTCTCAATTGCGATTTTTCCGCCGTTCGGCATGGCGTCGCGCGCGTTAAGGACCAGATTCAGAACAATCTGCTGCGCCTGCGTGGGATCCATTTTGACCAGGCCGAGATTGGGGTCGAGGCGAAGCTGCAACTCGATGTTTTCCCCAATCAGCCGCAGCAGCAGATTGCGCACGCCCTCGGCGATCTCGTTCAGCGAGAGCAGGCGAGGCTGCGAGCTCGCCGGCCGCCCCAGCGACAGCAACTGCCGCACCAGCGAGCTGGCTTGCATGCTCGCCTTGCGAATCTCATCCGCATATTTGCGGGCTCGATGGCATGGTTCGATGCTGGCCATCAACAGGTCGCAGCACAGCAGGATTCCGGTGAGGAGATTGTTGAAGTCGTGAGCCACTCCGCCGACCAGCCGTCCAACCGCCTCGAGACGTTCGGCTTGGCGAAGGCGCTGCTCCAGGGCAGGCGCGGTTGCATTTTCAAAAAGAAGCTGGTTTTCCGCTTTTGAATCTTGACCTGTCCGGCTGAGTTCAGCAGTACTCATAATTCCTACTTTGCGCGGAGGGAGTCCCGGAAGGAACCGGGAATCAGGCTGCCTACTCCCTTAGTTTTCCCAAAATGGGAACTGTCCGGCGCATGGCTCAGTTCCTTTTGGCTCACTATAGAGAGGAGCCCCCCACTGTGCGAAAGGGCAGATGTCACTAAAACGGGAAAATCTTCTGTGGAAAAGTCGGCTTGACCCTAAATTCAGGTCTTAATCCTGACGAATTCAACGATGCGGGTGGATTTTTCTGGACTTAGTGGCTCGCCTGGGCACGTTGACTGGCGAGGTACACGGGTTCGGATAGAGAGAAAGTGAGCCTGCGTCCCTTTTCCAGACGCATGAGGGCAGGCGAATCGTCGCCTACAGGCGATTGACGGGCGAACAGACTGGCCGTTTGAACGGGCACATCAATGCCGCCCAAATGAATCGCCGCCAGCGCCAGGCGGATATAGCCTTGATTGCGCTTGAGTTTGGAGGTCCGGGCGGATTCTACCCGGCCCGACACGAGCGTTCCCGGTGGAATCAGGGTGTTGCCTTGGATCACGACCGGCTCGACCACGACAGCCTCGAAAGGATCATTGGATCCAAGCTCTTGAACAGAAATGGGTGTCTTCAGCCGCACGCTGATCAGGGTTCCTGCGGGCAAGTTCTCGCGATCGTGGAACGGAAGATTGTCGGGCGCGGGACCTTTCGCGCCAACCGCGTTGGCTTCTGCGCCGGTGTAATAGGGTTGCGTTCCATCCTGGTGAGACGGCGTCGTCTGCGGGTCGGGTTGGGCTGCGGCACCGTCCGGCACGGCAATCGAACGGGAACATCCCGCAGCCAGCACAGCGACAGCGAGCGGCACAGCCAAAAGGCTGGAATCGGTGAGGACTTGGCGGATACGCCTCATAAGCTCCTACCCGTGGTTGGCAACCCGAGTACCAGACACAGTCTCACCAAATCAACAACTTGGGGATGGCACTTTAGTGGCGTGCGTGTAGATTTTTCCTCGAAGCTTCGCTCGAACCGCAAAAAATGCGGAAGGGCAGGCCCTTCCGCACTAAAAACCGGCTTGCTTTCAGCCTTTCACTTCTTTGTTGCGGGCTTTCTGCGAGTTGTTTTTCCCGTCTTCTTTCCGGCTTCACTTTCGCGTCCGCCAATCAGGCTCAAAGCGTCGGTGGAGTTAAACGGGAACTGCTGGACCGATTTTTCTGTCTGTCCGGCAGCGTTGAGGGTTACATCCACGCGGCGGTTGCTGGCCATGCGAAGGACATCGATTCTGGCGAGAGCCCGCTTGCGTTCCTCGCTGCTCAAGTCCGGGTTCTGCTCGATGGATTGTTTCACCTGATCGGTGGTCAGGTTCTGCGTGACACCGAACCCCTTAGTTTCAATATCGGCCTCGGGAACTCCCTGCTCGGCCAGGAAGCTCTTGACCGCGGCGACACGGCGTTCCGAAAGCGCCTGATTGAAAGCGGGCGAACCGCGGTGATCGGCATGACCTTCGAGCGTAAGGTGCCCATCGGGTTTGGCTTCAAGATACTTTTTGAAGTCAGCCGCCAGATTCATCAGGATCTTCTGCTGAGTCGGCAGCAAGCCTCCGCTTGGATTTTTCGCCGTCGGCTGAGCGGTCTGAAAATAAACGCTGTGCAGCGCCAAGCGCGCTTCCAGCGCTTTATCGACGGGAGGAGGCGGCGGATTCTCTATGTTGATCTCAGTAGAGCCCTGTCCGCTTAACCCGCGAGAGTCGGTGCAAGTCGCACTCACCGTCACCGGACCGGGAGCAAGCCCGGAAGTGTTCAGGGAAGCGGAGTTCCCATTACCAGAGACTGTCCCCACCGTGGAACTCCAGTTCGCGACCGAGACCGGAGCGCCGTCAGGACTGGTGCATGTGGCAGTTAAGTTCACTGTTCCGCCCGGGATCAGGCTGGCGGGGCTAGCTGACAATGACATGGTGGGAGGATTCTTCGGGGGCAGCGGCTTCACGGTGTAGCTCGCGGTACAACTGGCCTCGTTGTTCTTCTTGGACTTGGGATCGATGACGTGAGCGCTCACCGTGTAGCTGCCAGGCGCGACATTGTTGGTGTCGATGGTAGCGGTCGTATCTTTGCCCGTCACCTGGCCCCCGTTGCCGCTCCAGCTATAAGTCACGCTGTGCTTGGGGTTGAAGTTACTCGGAGTGACGGTGGCCGTGATAGGTTCGCCGACCATGACTTCCGCAGGTTGCACCGAGCAGGACGCGGCTGGCGTAACCGCCGGAGCACCGCCCCAGCTGAATACCAGTCCGGTACGGAGTCTCACACCTTCTTCGCTGGGCCGGCGCAGGTCGGGAAAGGCTGGGGACGCCAAGCTCGCATAATTTTGTCTCGCCCAGACGTAATCGACCTGGAAAAGCCGTAAGGCGATGGACTTGGTCAGCGGGAGATCCATTCCGCCGCCGAGAATCAACCCAATACCATTGTCGACGATATTGGGCTGACGCAATGGGCTCGCAGACAGACTATTCAGACCAACCAGGCCGTGCAGAAAGAAATTGGCATCCTCGGTCCGCCACATGAAACGGGGGCCGACGGAAGCGGTAGTTGTGTTATTCCCGTTGCCCCAACTTTCTCCGATATCGAACTCAGCTCCCCAATGCGGGTCAAAGTTGTAGGCTAGAGCTGACCCGATTCCCTTCGTCATATCGGGGACTTTGAAGGGCGTGGGATTGTTCGGATCCCCCGATGCTTCCGGGATGGTTATGCCGGGGTGCAAGTACTGATATCCGACGAAAATGTCCCACTTCGGATTTGTGTCACTCTGCGCGAAAGCGGCGCATGAACCAAGAATAACCGTCACGATCATAAACAGACCGCATCGCGTTTTTCTTTGAATTGTTATCCTATTGGTAAACATGAAGCCTCCCGACCTGATGGTTCGCCAGATCCCCAGCGGAGCCTAGCGGTCACAGGAACTCAATGGCAAATGAATGGAAGACGACCTGACCTGGGAACGGACGATTCTATCTAACAGCAGCTTATTGGGAAAGGGTAAACTCAAGATATTGCCGATTTTGGCAACCAAGCCGAGGCGCACGGTCTCAAAATTGACATCAAAAACGCATCCGTCTCTCCGGGGGCGGCGGATTGCACGACCTGGACCTTGCCGGGCGGAAACAGCCCGCGTATCGTGGGGAATTCGGTACGATTGCCGTGTTTCAGCCGCGGACTCGGCGTGGAGTGAGCCAATGCCAGCAAGCAGAGCAAGCAGATGAGCCATGAAAAAGTACTGATCGTCGAGGATGAGGAGAACGAGCGCTCCGGCTTGGCCGAGCTGGTCAACTCCTGGGGCTATCGTGCGGAGACAGCGCGCGATGGCGCTGAAGGATTGGAAAAGGCAACGCAGTGGGCGCCTTCGATCGTCATCACCGATCTCAAGATGCCGCGCATGGGAGGCATCGAACTGCTGGGCCATCTCGCCGAGCAGGCGCAAACCATTGCCGTCATCCTGGTGACCGCTCAAGGCACCATAGATAGCGCCGTACAGGCGATGCGCATGGGCGCGTACGACTACATCACCAAGCCGATTGACACCAATCGTCTGCGCACCATCCTGTCGAATGCATCCGCGCTCCTGGGAACGCGCGCTGAACTGGAGGCGACCAGACGCAGGCTGCGCGACACCGGATCGCTGGGCCGACTCAGCGGCGCGTCCCGCAAGATGCAGGAGATTTTCCGGCTGATCGAGATGGTCGCTCCCAGTACGGCCTCGGTATTGATCACGGGAGCAAGCGGAACCGGGAAAGAGCTGGTCGCCCGGACGATCCATGAACTGAGCCCACGAAAAGACAGACCTTTCGTTGCCATTAACTGCGCCGCAATTCCCGAGACGCTGATGGAAAGCGAAATCTTCGGCCACGAAAAGGGTTCATTCACCGGTGCGCTGGAACGCCGCACCGGCTGCTTCGAGCTGGCCGAAGGTGGAACCCTGCTGTTGGATGAAATCGGAGAAATGCCGGTCGGAACGCAAGCCAAACTACTGCGCGTGCTGGAAGATCGCAAGCTGCGCCGTTTGGGCAGCAAGGTCGAGACTGCCGTGGACGTGCGCGTCCTCGCCGCCACCAACAAAGTCCCCGATGAAGCGGTTTCGCGCGGCGAGTTGCGCAGCGACCTGTATTACCGGCTGAATGTTTTCAACATCCACATGCCCCAGCTACGCGAGCACAAAGAGGATATTCCCGCATTGGTGGAGTTGCTGCTGGCGGAGATGAGCGCCAAGCACGGCCGCAAGGTAACGGCCGTCAGCGAGGCGGTGCTCAACCAGTTCAACAATTACTCGTGGCCGGGCAATGTACGTGAACTGCGCAACACGATTGAACGCGCGGTGATCGTTTGCGAGTCCGGGATGATCGAGACCAAGCATTTACCGCCGGGATTTGGACAGGCGCCTCTGCGCACCGCCGCCAATGATCCCGATGCCGTCCGCCTCGGTGTCGGCACGACAGTCGAGGAAGCGGAGAAGATGCTGATCCTGAAGACGCTGGAGGCAACCAGCAACAATAAAACGCGGGCGGCCGAGATCCTGGGAATCAGTTTGAAAACGTTGCACAATAAGTTGAAGGAGTACGGAAGCGCGACGCCGGAAGCGGCCGGCAAGGAAGAAGTGCCCAGCAGCTAGGCTGTGTGGGCGGCGGGTCCGCCGATTTTTGCCATGCGACGCAAAACCATCATCGTGCTGGTCATCACTCTCATGGTAACTGCCATGGTAACTGCGTTCTCGTATCTGTATATCTCGCAGATTCTTCGGCTTCGTATTGCGAATGCCTACGAGACCGCAACCAGCCTGACCCATCAACTGGCGTACGCGGCCAACAACGCCATCCCCGATTTCAGCAGCACTTCGGTTGATACCAACAATCCCGTGGCGGTGAGGAGCGCGCTCGAGGAATACGTTGAGACTGACGTTGACCTGAACAATTTGCTGCAGTCCGCTCCTGGCGACTGGCAGTACGTTTACGACGTTTCCATTGTGGACACGAACGGCAAGGCCCTGCTCGACACGAACCCGAGCCTGGTGGGGAAAGTGCTTCCACAGCGGCCTGATTTCCAGCAGATCATCAGCGCTCGCTTCCGCGACCAGATCCGTCTGGTGTTCAGTCCAGCCGCAGTTTATGAGGTTACCTATCCGCTCGAACTCAACGGCACGCCGTTCGGAACGATTCGCATCGGAGTACAGACTCTTTTCCTGAAGAGCGAAGTGCAAGCCCGCCTCATGCGGGCTCTTTACATTTCAGTCGCGGTGATCTTCATTTCTTTGCTGCTGGCGGCGGGCATTTCCAATCTCGCTCTCGGTCCGTTGAAAGAAATCAACCGCAACCTCGACAGCGTCGCCGCCGGGGAGGCGGATTTGTATGGAGACGAGTCCCAGCACGATGAATTCGGGCTGGTTACGCTGAAGATTGCCAACCTGGGACGCCAGATTCGCGACAGCCGGGAGATCTTCTCGGCGCTCAAAGACAACGTCGATCAACTGATGTCGAAACTGCAGGACGGCCTGATGCTCTTCGCCCGCGACACGCGCGTGGTGCTGGTGAGCGCTCCCGTGGAATCTTTCCTGGGACGGCCGC
Organism: Candidatus Sulfotelmatobacter sp.; assembly: GCA_035949755.1. Taxonomy (GTDB): domain Bacteria; phylum Acidobacteriota; class Terriglobia; order Terriglobales; family Acidobacteriaceae; genus Sulfotelmatobacter. Next base: position 25,797 of record DASYYT010000080.1, on the reverse strand, counting down.
GCGGCGAACTTCTCGGTCGTACCGTTCAGGAAGTCTTTGACCGTAATTCGCTGCTGGGCACGGCTCTACTTGACGCTTTCGAGCGCCGCCGTCCCATCATGCAGCGCGAATTCGAAACCGCTGGAGGCAGGCGGGTGCAAGTCTCGTTAGACTTCGTGCAGGAGAAAAATTCGCAGATCGGCGCGCTCGTGATCATGCGGGATACGGAGTCGGTCCGGCGGATCGGAGACGAGATCGAGATGTCGCGGCGTCTTTCCGCCAGCGGGCGCCTGACCCGGGGCGTGGCCCATGAGGTGAAAAATCCAATCAACGCAATCGTGCTGCATCTGCAGCTTCTGCGCAACAAGCTGACCCAGCAGGAACCCGATACCGGCCGCCATATGGATATTATCGATAGCGAAATTCGCCGGCTGGATCGCGTCGTGCAAACGCTCGTGGACTTTACCCGTCCGCGCGATCTCCGTCTGGAAGAAATCGACCTACGCCGTCTCTTGGACGAGGTCGCCCAACTCGCCGCTCCCGATGCCGAACAGCATGGGGTTACGATTAAGCGGCGCCTGCCGGAACTGCCGCTGCCCGTGAAAGTAGACGTCGATCTGATGAAGCAGGCCTTTCTCAACGTGGTCATCAACGGAGTGCAAGCCATGCCGCAGGGAGGCTTACTGACCATCTCGGCAGGGCGTGAAAACGGAGTGATTGTGGCCGAGGTCCAGGACCAGGGCGCCGGAATTCCCAAGGAGATGCACGACAAAGTTTTTGAGCTCTACTTCACCACCAAGAAAGAAGGCAGCGGCATCGGACTGGCGCAGACTTATCAGATCCTGCAATGGCATTACGGGACGGTGGATTTCGAATCAGCCGAAAAAACTGGGACGATTTTCCGTTTCCAGATCCCGGCTGCGGGCGGACAGGCGGCGGAAATCCATCCCGACTTCGCCGCCGATGCGGCCACTTCACATCGCGGCGATTAGAATCAGAGGGTTAGAAGCCTGATGAATTCACATGTCAGCCCACTGCGAGAGTGTCCCACAAGCTTAGAATTAGAATGTAAGTAATTGGAAACCCTGTATGACTCTGGCCTTCGTTCTCTTCCTCTGCTCCGCTTCGTGGAACACTCCGGTTCAGGCTCAATCTGCCCCGGCGGAGCCCGCCAATCAGGCTACGCAGGAGAAACCGCAGGAAACCGCAAATCCCCCAGCGCAAAGTGCGCCATCAGAGGCTAAGCCGTCGAGTCCCGCCCAGGCTCCTGCCAACTCCCTCCCGCCCGCCGCAAAACGGAAACATCACAAGAAAAAAGTTGGGTCCTCGAACTGCGGGGTTCGGCCGATGCCCACACCACCGGCAACTGCGGGAACCAACCGTCAAGACGCATCTGGATCCGATCCCGCGCCAGCAAATGCTCCGGCAAATACCTCGGCGCAAACGTCGGGCGCTTCGCCGGCTGCTCAAAATTGTCCTCCGCCCAAAACCATTGTCCGTCATGGGGGAGCAGCGGAGCCGAGCATCCAGTTAGAAGGCGGCCCGCCCACAAGCCAGGCGGCTCAGCAACGCGCGGTGGTCAACCAGTTGCTGGAGGTGACTGAGAACAATCTCAAGAAAGCCCGGGGCAAACAACTCAGTTCAATCCAGCAAGGGACACTCTCGCAGGCCCGTGCATTCGTGCAGCAGTCGAAGGACGCGATTTCCGACGGTGATCTCGATCGCGCCCGCACCCTCGCATGGAAGGCCGAAACGCTTTCGGAGGATTTAATTAAGCCATAAGAGCCCGCGGAAATTATCGGCCTCTGGCTCGAGCGCTATTCACCTTGGTCAGCAGTTCCTGCGACATCGCCTGGAACGGACCCTGAATCTTGACGGCTTCGGTGAGCACCTCCCGCGCTTCGGTCAGCTTATCTAACTTTCCGTAGGCGAATCCCAGGCCGTACAGGGCCCGCGCATACTGTTGCTCGTCCTCACCCTTGAGCAGCCCGGACGCAGTCTTGAGTTCCGGAATGGCGGACGTGGTCTTCTCCTGCTTCAGATAGGCCCAGCCAATGGTGTTGTAGGCGGCTCCGGCCGAAAGCTTGCGGGTCTTGTCGGCGTCGGGAGCATCGGGCTTGGCAACATCGATTACTTTTTGGGCATAGGTGATTGCCTTGGCGGAGCTGCCCGGCTTGGAATCGTCGCCGTAATAATTCGCCAGCAGCAGTAACGCAGGCAATGAATTGGGATTGGCGGTCAGAGCTTTCTCCGCAAACGACAGCAACCGTTCCCGATCGTTCAGTTGGCCTGGACCCAGCGTATACATCGCGTAATTGGAAACCTGCGGCCCGAACTTCGAATCCGGATAAGCCGCCGAGAACTTCTCGATTTCCGCCATGCGGCTCTTGGGATCCGTCTCGGTGGTGATTGCGTTGAAACCGCTGGCCTCCAGGAAGTCGCAATTATTCTGCGAAGTGGCTTTGTCCTGCGCGATCTTTTGCGCAAAGTCGTCGTCGGTCATCCCTTCCGGCTTGGGTTGTTTGGCGATGGAGCGGCAGATGTCGCCGCCCTGCGCGGCGTAATCCATCAGCTTGGTATCCTGCTTGGCCTGTTGCGCCAAGCCGGCTTGCGAGACCAGGATGTCGAGATTGTGCGGAGAGCTGGCCAGCGCCTTGTCGCCGAAGTCGAGTGCTTTCTGAAGATCGCCACTGGCCTGATAGGCCTGCGCCAGTTGCCAGTCACCGTAGGCCACCGCCTGCGGATTGGAGGAGAACTTCTGCACGAACTCCTCGTACATGGCCAGCTTCTTGGCCGGGTCCTGCTCGTTGGAGATGGCCTGGAGGGCGTGGTCCTCGTCAGTTCCAGCGGCAATCACGATGTGATCCACCTGAGCACTTGCCTGGGAAATCAGAAGAGCGAAAGAGCAAGAAACTGTAAGCAGTAACGATCCTGTACGGCGAGTCATAGTCGGCCTCCGGCGTACACAAGAGATGACTGGATTTTCTAGCAGGCGAATCGTAGCGCCGAACGCAGCTCTGCGCAAGGGCTCCCGTCACGGAATTACACCGCGGCGCGGACACCGGACCGAAATCTGCAATCTAAATTCTCGGAAACTCTTCCTGCTAAAGTAGTAAAGATGCGCGCCAGTTTCAGTCATCTCCCGCTGCGATTCGTTTTTGCCGCCAACCTGGTCTCCATGATTGGCAGCGGGATGAATTCGGCCGCGGTCGCCTGGTACATCCTCCAGGTCACGCACTCGGAGATGGCGCTCGGGACACTGGTCGTTGTCCAGACCATCCCGGCCATGCTCATGCTTCCGTTCACCGGCGTCATTATCGACCGCGAAGACCGGCGGCGGCTGGTGATGTGGCTGGACGCGGTGCGCGCGGTAATCATTTCCACCATCGCCGTTCTGGCGTTCTTGCATCGCGTGCAGGTCTGGGAACTGTATCTGATGAATACGCTGGTCGCGGCGGGCTTCTGGATGTTCTGGCCCACGATTACTGCGCTCATTCAGGAACTCACGCAGGAGGGCGGATTCGTTCACTCCAATACCTTCCTGATGGCGGGCGTGCAAGGCGGCTGGCTCATCGCCGGCTCGATCGTCGGCTTCATGTACAACCACGTCGGCCTGGGCGGCGTGCTGATCATTGACGTTTCCACTTACGTGATCTCGTTCTTATGCTACTTCGCGGTTCGCAAGGGACGCCATGTCGTGCTGCGTCCGGCCGAGTTGCGCGCCGACATCGTTGCGGCAGAAAGCCAGTTCAATCGCTTCTGGCTCGAAATGCGGGAAGGCCTTCACTTTCTCCGCGAGCATCGCGCGGTCGTGTTGCTCGGCATCAGCTGGGCGCTCTTTCTGGGCGCCATGGCGACCGGTGGAGTGGTAACCCCCGCGCTCAGCGACCGCGTCTTTCATGCCGGACCGGTGGGTTACGGTTGGCTCAGCGCTGGCTGGGGCACGGGAGCGTTTGTCAGCGTCTTATATACTCCGTTCACGATCGAGCGCCTGGGCGGACGCCGGACCGTGGCGTTTTCGATGGCTCTGATTTCGGTGGCCATCGCATTCGCTCCCATCGCGAGGTATCTCGCGCTCGCTATTGCGGCTTACTTCATCATGGGCTCGGGACGCGGCGTCGGCGGTGTCGCCATGAATACCAGCCTGATGGAAATGGTTCCGCAATACCTGATGGGACGGGTGCAGAACACATTTAATTTCGGAGGAACCCTCCTACAGGTGGCGCTCGCCCTCGTCGTGGGCGCGGTCGCGCACAAGATCAGCCTGGTGGTTGGCTTCGCCATACTGGCCGGCGTATACGGACTGTCCTTCGTCGCTTCCACGTTGCCGGTGGAAAGCTCGATCGGGAAAGAAGTGACAGCCGACTAACGCGGTTTCACCAAAGGGGCACAGAGACGCAGAGAAAATCCGAAAGCGGAATTCTCGTTGTTTGATTGGGTCTCCGTGGTAAATCGATAGCCGAGGCTGATATCCTTTCCCATTCCTAAGGAGCGGACATGTCTTCTGATCTGCAGGGCCGGAATGCCGTCGTCTTTGGGGTCGCCAACAAGCGCTCCATTGCGTGGTCCATCGCGCAAGGATTGCACGCTGCGGGCATGAAGCTGGCAATCACCTATCAGAACGAGCGTCTGGAACAGGAGGCGAAGGACCTGATTCTGTCGCTCCCCGGCGCCGAGGGTTACATGTGCGACGTTTCCAAAGACGACGAAATCGCGCGCCTCTTTGACACGCTCAGAGAACGCTACGGCAAACTGCACACGCTCGTGCACTCGGTTGCGTTTGCACCCGCCGACGAACTGAAAGGCGATTTCATCAATACCTCGCGCGAAGGCTTTCGAGTGGCCATGGACGTCAGCGTCTACTCCCTGGTCGCGGTAGCGCGCGCCGCCGCGCCGCTGATGGAAGAGGGCGGCTCGATCTTGACCATGACTTACTACGCTTCCGAAAAAGTCGTGCCTCGTTACAACGTGATGGCCGTCGCCAAAGCGGGCCTGGAATGCACGGTGCGCTATCTCGCCTATGAGCTGGGCAAAAAGAAGATTCGCGTCAACGCCATCTCCGCCGGCCCCATTAAAACTCTGGCTGCGCGCGGCATCGCCGGCTTCGGAGACATGCACAAAGCCCACGCGGAACGTGCTCCGCTGGGTCGCAATGTGGAGGTTTCGGAAGTGGGCTCGACCGGAGTCTTCCTCGCCTCCGATGCCAGCAGCGGCATCACCGGCGAAGTCATTTACGTGGATTGCGGCTACAACATCATGGGATTTTAAAATCAGTCGCCAGTACTCAGTACTCGGGTGCTCCCGCTGTATACTTCCACAGCCATGATCCTGTATCACCGAATCTGCTCTCGCAGCCTGCTCTGTGCGATTGTGCTGCTCCTGTCCTCCGCCGCCTCAGCCCAAAACACCGGGCCTTCCCGCGCCGCCTCGATTTTCGATTCCATGCCCCACGCGAAAAGGATCTCGCAGGCTGTGATCTCGCCCGATGGCACCCATGTCGCCTATATCGTGCAAGGCAAGCTCACCGTCGCCTCTGTCGAGAACGGTTCATCGCAAGCCATCGGAGTAGAAGGCGATCTCCCGCTGCGGAGTGTCTGCTGGTCTACCGATTCCAAACAACTGGCGTTCGTCGCCGATCTTACCGGGACCGCTCCCTCGGCCCAGGTGTGGACGGCCACGCTCGGAGCCGGCTCTCCCAGCCCGCGAGCCGAATTGAAAGGCTACGTCGACGCACCCAGTTTCTCTCCCGATGGTTCTAAACTGGCGGTGCTGTTTATCGAGGGCATGCCTCGAAGCGCCGGCCCGCTGCAGCCCATGACCCCGCTCTCGGGCGTGGTCGGCGAAAAAATTTACGAGCAGCGTCTCGCGACCATCGATCTCGCGACCAACTCTGTCGCCCAGGTCACTCCTCCGGACATGTACGTGTACGACTATGACTGGACTCCCGACAGTCACGCCTGGGTGGCAACCGCTGCTCATGGCTCCGGAGACGCGAACTGGTATGTTGCCCGCCTTTACCGCATCGATGCCCGCTCGGGAGAGATGAAGGAAATGTATGCCCCGAAGTGGCAGATAGCCGAACCGCGCGTTTCGCCCGATGGCAAGAACGTCGCGTTCATCGAAGGCCTGATGAGCGATGAGGGATCCACCGGCGGAGATATTTTCGTGGTTCCGATCGAAGGAGGGCCGGCGCGCAATATCACACCCGAAATAAAATCATCTCCTTCTTCCCTTACCTGGACCGCACCCGATCGCATCACGTTCGCCGAATACATCGATGGAAAGTCAGGTTTCGGGACCGTCAGCATGGCCGGGGGAAACGTAAATACAATTTGGACTGGAGATGAGTTCATGGGCACAACCGCTTCGCCGAGCGCATCGTTTTCCCGCAATGGCGCTATGACGGCTGTCGTCCGCCAGTCTCCCAGCACCCCGCCCGAAGTATGGGCGGGCGAGATCGGAATATGGAAGCAGATCACGATCCTTAATAAAGACATCCAGCCCGCCTGGGGCAACTCGCACACTTACCACTGGACCAACGGCTCCCTGCGCCTCCAAGGCTGGCTCATGTTTCCCAAGAACTACGATGCCGCTAAGCAGTATCCCCTGGTGGTGAATGTGCACGGCGGGCCATCGTCGGCGTGCGGCGCTCGCTGGGACCCTCGAATGATGGGCGCGCAGTCCGCCCTGGGTTACTTCGCCTTCTGTCCGAACCCGCGGGGAAGTTATGGAGAGGGCGAAGCCTTCACACGCGCCAACATGAAGGATTTCGGGGGCGGCGATTTCCGCGACATCATGGCCGGGATTGACGCGATTCTCCAGGAGTATCCGGTCGATCCGCACCGCCTCGGCATCCGCGGACACAGCTACGGCGGATACATGACGATGTGGGTGGAAACCCAGACGCATCGTTTCGCCGCCGCCGTTGCGGGCGCCGGCTTATCCGACTGGCTGAGCTATTACGGCGTGAACGAAATTGATGAGTGGATGATCCCGTTCTTCGGCGCATCGATCTACGATGATCCCGCCGTCTACGCAAAAAGCGATCCCATGCACTTCGTCAAGAATGTGCAGACGCCCACTCTAATCCTCGTCGGCGACAGCGACGGCGAGGTTCCGATGGAGCAATCGGTCGAGTGGTATCATGCATTGAAGGCGTTAAAGGTGCCGGCGGAACTGGTAGTCTACCCCCATGAGGGGCATGTTTTCGTGAATCCCGCCGACTGGCGCGATTACTTTGTGCGCGGCCTGGAGTGGTTCGATGAGTGGTTCGCCAAAGCTCAGGCTGGAGGCAAATAAACGGGGCGCTGCGCGGCAGGGCATCGTCTTTGCGGTTTTCGCTGGCCTGATCCTGCTCTCGTTGCTGCGCGAGTGGAGCGCTCCGGCCGCTTGTGCGCGTGCGCTCTTTTTACCGGCAGTGTCCAGCCATTAGTTTTCGACCCTGATTCTTCGCTCGCTCTCGCCTTCGCGCTCCAGCGAAATCTCGACGTCACGCTCCCGCAGCAGCCGGGGGAATTTTTCTCCCCACTCGATCAGCAGAACGCTGTTCTCCGACCGGAGGTCGTCGAGCCCAAGCGTTTCCAGTTCGCGCGCAGTGTCCACGCGGTAAAGGTCTATGTGATAGAGCGCCGCCCCTGGGCCGCGATACTCGTGGACCAGCGTGAACGTTGGACTCGTAACGTCTTCCTCCGCCGCGGCGTCGAATGCGGCCGCAATTCCCTTCACCAGAGTGGTTTTGCCCGCACCCAGATCGCCACGCAGCAATACCATCTTTGGCGGTGCAAGCAGTTCCCCGAGCGTACGCCCGAAGGCTACGGTCTCGTCAGCCGATCGCGTGCTGATCTCGTGAAGTAATTTTTTGACGGAGTTCTGTTCGGTCACTGCAACAGTATAGCGGTGGCGAAATAAAGATGTGGAGACAGCCCGCCCTTGGCTGCCCGTCGAGCGCAGCTCTACAGTACGTCAGATCACAGCGAGGAGAAAGCGGTCGATTTCATTCCCAGCGAACTGCGCGCGACCACGTGCTCGAGTGAAGTGCGCAGCCTGCGATGATCGTCGTCTTCGAGTGCCACGAACCGGAACGGTTGCAGCACCTCGTCGGCCACGCTCTGCATGGGACTGAGCGCCTCCGCCATGCCGTGCACCGGACCAGATTGCGTCTGGAAGGCCACTTCGATGAAATCTCCCTGGACCAGCGATTGCGCCAGCCGCAGCAGCCCGCCGGTTACGGAGATGGTTTGCAGTTTTGCTTTGGTGCGCCGGCCGTCTTCTAGCCGGATCGCCGCCAGGACTGTATCTCCTAAGGTGATCCGCGAAGCGCGCCGCGTGGGGTGCGGTTGGGGGAAGTGAGTCATAGGCCTGGGAAGAACTATGTCACTCGCGCCTGTTGCGTAATAGATTACTGAGGCCCCTTGGCCATATTCCAAGCCGGGCGCGCGAGGCAAGGGGCGCATCCCCTACTTTTTGAGACACTTAGGCACTGTTTACTGAGTTGTTAATTGGCCCCCAGTACAGCCTGCCATTTCTGAACCAGCCTGGGTGCCCTGTGCATTTACCATGTTGTGGATTCGGGAGGGTCCATGCTTCGGATCGTACCTTCGGCAGTTGTCGTGATCTTCTTGCTTACCGGTATTTCCATCGCTCAATCACAAGCCGCGCGCCCGCCGCTTCGCGTCGGAATCGTAGGCCTGGTTCACGGACACGTCCACGGATTCCTCGAGCAATGGCGCCATAGTCCGGAAATCGACATTGTCGGAATTGCCGAGCCCGACCGGCAACTGCTCACGGCGGCAGGCAAGAAGTATGGCTTCGCCGATGCGCAGCTATTCACGGATCTGGACGAGATGATCGCAAAGGCTCATCCCCAAGCCGTGCTGGTCTACACCAACACATACGATCACCGGAGCGTGGTGGAGGTCTGCGCCCAGCACGGCGTCCACGTGATCATGGAAAAACCGCTGGCGGTCAGCATCGAAGATGCGGGAGCCATTCAAAAGGCTGCGCAGGCGGGCAACATTCACGTGCTGGTTAATTATGAAACATCCTGGTACCGCAGCAATCACGCGGCTTACGATCTCGTTCACCAAGGCGCCATCGGCGATATCCGCAAGGTCGTTGTACACGACGGCCACAAGGGCCCGAAGGAAATTGGGGTGCAGCCGGAGTTTCTCGCCTGGCTCACCGATCCCAAGCTCAACGGCGGAGGTGCGCTGTTCGATTTCGGATGCTACGGCGCGGACCTGATGACCTGGCTGATGCATGGCCAGCGTCCCACCACCGTCACAGCAGTCACGCAGCAGATCAAACCCCAGATCTATTCGCGCGTGGATGATGAAGCCACAATCATTCTCACTTATCCAAGAGCGCAGGCCATCATTCAGGCTTCGTGGAACTGGCCATTCGATCGCAAAGACATGGAAATCTACGGGCAGACGGGATACGTGATTACCGTGAAACGCGACGACATTCGCGTGCGCCGAAGCGAAGAGAAACCAGAAGAACAGGTCGCCGCCAGGCCCGTCGCAGCGCCCTACGACAATGAATTGTCCTATTTGCGAGCGGTGATTCTTGAGGGTGCGAAGGAAGATGCCCTGTCGTCTCTCGCCACGAATGTGACGGTGACGGAAATCCTCGACGCCGCTCGCCGCTCCGCGGCAGAGGGAAAGACGATCACATTGCCGGAAAGCGCGGGCCAGCCATAGCCGGTGTTATCCGTCCCAGCGCACAAATTTCTCCCGCGCGGTACGCTGCGCGCTCGTAAAAGCTTGCGGTAGACCGCGCAAAAGATCCGTCGCGATCATGGAATGCTCGCCAACATTCTCCAGCATCAAATCGGCCGCCAATCCATGCAGATGGACGGCGGCACACACCCCTGGCAGCACGTTATTGGGATTCTGCGCGATCATCGCCGCCACCACGCCCGTGAGAATGTCTCCGGTGCCTCCGGTCGACATCCCAGGGTTGCCGGTTGTGTTGACCCAGACCTCGCCGTCGGGCGTCACGACTAGCGTCCGATGTCCCTTCAGCACCACCATCAGGGCGTGTTCGCGGGCAAAACTGCGCGCCACGCCCAACCGGTCTTTCTGCACGTCAGCCGTGGAACAGCCCTCCAGCCGAGCCATTTCACCGGGATGCGGCGTGATCACCAGGGTTCTGTCGCGGCCGTTCAATTCGCGGGCATGCCCCTGAAACGCGTTCAGCCCGTCGGCATCGACGACCATGGGAATTTTGTGATTCGCTACCAGTGACCGCACCAGTGTGGCCGTATGCGGATCTCGCGAGATTCCCGGTCCAATTGCAAGCACGGTCATGCTTTTCAATAATTCTTCAATGCGCACGCCGGCACTTGTAGCGATCGTGCCAGCTTCAGTTTCCGGCAGGGGCTCGGTCATCAGTTCGGGATGAAACCCCGCAACCGTTGCGAGAACGGATTTCGGGGTTGCGACCGTCGACAGTCCGGCCCCGGCCCGTAGCGCGGAGATTCCCGCCATGGCCGCCGCTCCTGCTTTGCCCAGCGATCCGCCCACGACCAGCACGTGGCCATAGAGCCCCTTATTGGAGTCCGCACGACGCGGAGCAATCAGGGGGGCAAAATCGTGCGCCGTGATCACGTTCAAATGCAGAGAAGAGGCGATCGCCTCTTCCGGCGATCCGATGCCGGCGACGCAGGTCGACCGCTGCGCCAACAAGCTGAAGACGTGCGCCGGACGCGGCGCCGTAAACGTGACGATGGAATCGGCCCGCGCGATGAGTCCCGGCTGCGGCGCCATCGCATCCGCGTCCGCACCCGAGGGAATATCCACGGCAATCACGGGCACGCCGCGCTCATTCATGATCTCGATCGCTTCGGCATAAAGTCCAGTGACTGGGGGCTTGAATCCGGTGCCAAGCACCGCGTCTAGATATACATCCGCCGGCGGCAAAAGCCGCACGCGGGCCTTCAGTTCTTCCCCGGATTCGACGACGATCGCAGCCATCGGGAGCCGCGCGTACATGGAAGCAGCATCGCCGCGCAGGTCTTTGGGATCGGCCAGCAGAATGACCTGCACCGCCTTCCCTGCTTCATGCAACCGGCGCGCCGCCACGAAGCCATCGCCCCCGTTGTTGCCCTTGCCGCAGAAGACCACGATCTCGCGTGTGGCCCCATGATGCGCGAGCACAAACTCGGCCACGGCGCCTCCGGCATTCTCCATCAGGGTGAGAGACGGCACGCCGAAGCGCTCGCTGGTGGCGCGATCGATCTCGCGCATTTCTGCCGCACTTACAATTTTCATGATGAGGAGGCGGTCTGCTCCAACTGCCGCAACTGCGCGGGCTCGCCCATGGCGATGAGGCAGTCGTCGGGCTCGATGCGCTCGTCGGGCGCAGGGTTGAAGCGCATGCCTTCACGGCGCTTAATGGCGAGCACAATCACGCCCCGCTCCTGGCGGATACGCGAACTCTCCAGCGTCTTGCCGGCAAACGTCGAGGCCGAAGGGATATGGATCTCCCCGATCTCTAAATCCATTCCCAGATGCGTGGTTGCGGTATCGAGGAAGCTGACGACATGCGGCCGCAGGAGCGACTGCGCGATTCGTTGTCCGGCGAACGAGTAAGGGGAGACAACGGAATCCGCTCCGGCCGTCAACAGATGCTTCTCGGCGCTATCCTCGCTGGCTCGCGCAATGATTTTTAGCTGGGGGTTGAGCCCGCGCGCCGTGAGCACGATGTAAAGGTTGGTCGCGTCCGTAGTGGTAGCGGCAATCAGTCCGCTCGCCCGTTCGATCTGCGCCTGCCTCAGTGTCTGCTCGACGGTCGCATCTCCAGCGATTACCAGCCAGTTCTCCTCAGCGTAGCGCTGGAGCTTGGCCTCGGAATTTTCGACGATCACGAATGGAACCGGCTTGCGCGCCAATTCGCGCGCCACGCTGCGGCCCACGCGTCCCATGCCGCAGATGATGAAGTGGTTCTCGAGGCGTCCGATTTCGCGCTCCATGCGCCGCCTTCCAAAGAAGCTCTGCAGTTCGAATTCTAGCAAAGCCTGGCTGAGCGCCCCGACTCCTAACAACAGCAGCGATACGCCCGCCAGAATCACGAACACATTGAAGACGCGCCCGGTGTGCGACAGCGGATGTACTTCCTGGTACCCGATGGTGGTCAGCGTAGTCACCACCATGTAGAAGCCGTCAAACCAAGTCCAGCCCTCGATGTAGTGATAGCCCGCGGTGCCGATGGCCATCACCACCAGCAGCAGCCCGCCGATCGTTCGCAGATTGCGGAAGGCTTTCATGGAGAAGCTGTCAGCTATCAGCTTTCAGGCATCAGCTTACGCCTCGACGATCGTATAAAGGAATGCTTGAATGCAGATGTGCACAGCCACTCCGGTGTTGGAGTTCCGAAGCTGATCGCTGACGGCTGAGCACTGAAAGCTGTTTTTTCTAATCTGCCATGGTCCGCGAGGGGGTGACCGCCGCAGTATTGTCGAGCGCCTTCTGCACCTTACTGTGCTTCCGCCCGTAGCTGAAATAGATCACAAATCCGATCAACAGCCACACCACCAGCCGGATTTGCGTCGCCGGCGACAGGGTAACAATCAGGAAACCGGAGAACAGTATGGCGAGAATTGGCACCAGCGGTACCATGGGCGTCTTGAACGGACGCGGCACATCCGGATGCGTTCTCCGCATCACCCACACTCCAGCGCTCACCAGCATGAACGCCAACAACGTTCCCACGCTCGTCATCTGATCCAAAATGCTTAACGGAAACAGCATGGCCAGGATCGCCACAAAAACTCCTACCACGATCGAACTGAGGTATGGGGTGCGAAAGCGGGGATGAATAGCGCTGGCCCAGGGCCATAACAAGCCATCGCGCGACATCGAATAGAACACTCGCGACTGCCCCAGCAGCATCACCAGCATCACCGTGGCCAAGCCACCCAGGGCCCCCAGTTCCACCAGAAAGGTCGCCCACTGTTGCCCGGTCACACGGATTCCTACGACCACCGGATCTGGCACATCCAGCTGTGTGTAGGGAACGATATGGGTCAAGATTCCGGAAACCAGAATGTAGAGAATCGTGCAGATCACCAGCGAGCCGAGAATGCCGAACGGCATATCCTTCTTGGGATTCTTTGCCTCCTGCGCCGCCGTAGAAACCGCGTCAAAGCCGATATACGCGAAGAACACAACACCCGCGCCCCGGAATATGCCTGACCACCCGAAATGCCCGAATTCCCCGGTATTTGGCGGAATGAAAGGGTGCCAATAATTCGGCTGTCCGTGGTGCTTCAAAAGAAAAGCTCCTGCCAATCCGATGAACACGCAAACCACTGCGACCTTGAGGATCACGATGGCCGTGGTGAAATTCGCCGACTCTTTGATTCCGATGACCAGGATGGTCGTGATGACCAGGATTACCAGAAACCCTATGTAATCGAAGGTCATATGGACCGGCTTGCCGAACATGATGAAGTCGTAATGCGGGATGGGGGGCAGGTTCATGCCGATGTCGTGGAGGAATGCGCGCAAGTGGCCGCTCCAGCCCACCGCTACGGTAGCCGCGCCGAAGGCATATTCAAGGATCAGGTCCCATCCGATGATCCAGGCCACCAGTTCGCCCAGCGTGGCATAGGAATAGGTATAAGCGCTGCCCGCGATCGGAATCATCGACGCGAATTCGGCATAGCACAGCCCGGCGAAGGCGCAGGCAATGCCCGCCAGGATGAAGGAGAACAGAATCGCCGGCCCGGCGAACTGTGCCGCCGCCTGCCCGGTAATTACAAATATGCCAGCGCCGATGATTGCCCCGATTCCGAGCGTAAGCAGGTTGAGCGGACCGAGGGCGCGCCGCAGGCTGTGCTCGCCTGTTTCCTGCGCTTCCTTCATCAGTGTTTCGAGAGGCTTGGTCGCCAGCAGCTTTCCCATGCTTTAGTTTCTCCTTCTTACCCCGACGTGCGGCTTAAGTTCCGTCCTGCGCTCCGCGACCACGCGTAATATACCGGAATCCCCAGCAGCACCACGATCAGCCCCGGCCACGTAAATTGCGGCTTGTAGCGCAATAGGACGATATCGATGAATAGCGCCATGACAATATAAATGATCGGCAGCACCGGGTAGCCAACTGCCTTGTAGGGCCGGACCGCGTCCGGATGCGTCTTGCGCAAAACGAATAATCCCACAATCGTAAGAATATAGAAGACCAAAACCGCAAAGATGATGTAGTCCAGAAGCTGGCTGTAGCTGCCCGAAATGCACAGTACGCAGGTCCAGACCATCTGCACCATCAGCGAAATCGCCGGCGTCTTGTACCTGGGATGCAGTCTGGCAACGTTGCGGAAGAACAATCCATCCTTCGCCATGGCGTAATAGACGCGGGCTCCGGAGAGGATGAGGCCATTGGCGCAGCCGAAGCCGGAGATCATGATGGCCGCCGCCATCAGCAGTCCTCCGGCCGATCCGAACATCTGGGTCATGACCGCGGTGGCGACTCGATCTTCGGTCGCATGATTAATGCCGCGGGCGAGGACAGTGGCCCCGCCTTCCACTCCATTCAGGGGCAGCGCGCATAGATAGATAAAGTTGCACGCGATATACAGCGCGATCACCACGCCGGTTCCCAGCGCCAGCGACAGCGGCAAATTACGGCTGGGATTCTTCACTTCTCCGGCAGTGAAGGTGACATTATTCCAGGCGTCGGCGGAGAAAAGCGAGCCCACCTGTGCGACCGCCAGAATGGTGAGCGTACCGACCAGCACCATGGGACCGCCAGCCCCGACTTGTACGGCGTGCTGGGCGCCAAGTCCCGCGTTGTGCCAGAAATTTCCGCTGAAATTTGCCGCCATTGCTGTGGGATTACGCGCGAATGCGAATCCGAACGCCGCCAGGCCCAGCAGCGCCGATACCTTGGCCGCCGTGAAAACGTTTTGAATCGCCGCACCCGTCTTCACCCCAAAAATGTTCACGATCGACAGAAAAATCACCAGCAGGATCGCCATCAGATTCTGGGTGTTGATGCCGACGTCCATGTTGCCCAATACCATCGAGCCGACACGAATGGGAGGAACTTTCCACAGATGTAGCAGCCAGTGCGTCGATGAAATGGATGGCAGGAAAACTCCGAGGAACTTGCCAAAAGCCACGCCCACTGCGGCAATCGTGCCGGTCTGGATGACAAGAAATAGAGTCCAGCCGTAAAGAAATCCCCACAGCGGCCCGAGCGCCTCGCGCAAATAGACGTATTGTCCCCCGGCCCGCGGCATCATGGCGGCCAATTCGCCATAACTGAGCGCGGCCACGATGGTCATGAATCCGGTAATGACCCAGGCCCCAATCAACAGCGCCGGCGAACCCACCTCGCGCCCGATCTCCGCCGACACGATAAAAATGCCGGAGCCGATCATCGAGCCCATCACCAGCATGGTCGCGCTGGTCAATCCGAGCCCCTTGACCAGCTCCTGATCCTGCTGACTGTGAATCTCCCAGTCGCTGCGCACCGCAGCCTGTGTTGTGGGTGTACTCAGAATTCCTCCGTAGCGCCGGCGTCCTCGCCCGCTGTCGCCGGGGCGTTCCCGCCCAGCAGCACGACTCTATCCTAATATCCGCAAAAATTCCTCTGCAGACTTACGGGGCTCCCGTGACAGATCGGATATCACCGCGACCGAATCCGCCCCGGCCTCAACTACCGAGGCTGCATTCGCCCGCGTGATTCCCCCGATTGCCACTAGCGGCTTGCGGGTCAAAGCCCGCGCCCGGCGCACGCCTTCAAGGCCCACGACCGGATCGGGCTTGTCCTTGCCGGATGTGGCAAACACAGGTCCAATTGCGAGATAGTCGGCCGAAGTAAGGTCAGCCTCCCGCAACTGATCGGGATTATGCGTTGAAACCCCAAGCCAACGGTCCGGCCCGATGATCTTCCGCACCGACTCCGGGGACAGATCATCCTGGCCAACGTGCACGCCGTCGAAATCGGCCGCCAGACACAGATCCGCCCGGTCATTCATGATCAGCCGCACCGAATCGCCCAGATGTTTTCTTAGCTTCTGCGCCTGTTCCAGCATGATCCGCCCATTGCCAGTCTTGTTGCGGTATTGCAGCAGCGCGCACCCAGCAGCGCAGACCTCCTGGGCGAATGCGACCAATTCTGTCGTACTCCGGGATGGTGAGACATCCAAAATGGCGTAAAGGCGGGGGAGTCGAAACATATTTGAAATGGGCACTCGATCCACGTAGCCCCGGACGCATTCGTCCGGGCGTTTTTTCGACACGGGAACGTCCGTCGCCAACAACATCGCGAGGCGTCGCTTCATTCCGGAGGCGGACGAATGCGTCCGTCGCTACGTGTTTCCGTTCTTTTTCAGAAACCGCTCAATGAAGCCGGTATCAAAATTCCCCGCCCGGAAATCCGGGTCGGCCAGAATCTTCCGGTGCAGCGGGATCGTCGTATATATGCCTTCGACGATAAACATCTCCAGCGCCCGCGCCATGCGCGAGACGGCTTCGTTGCGGTCTTTCGCGCGCACGATCAGCTTGGCGATCAGCGAGTCGTAGTACGGCGGAATCACTCCCTCGGCATAAGCCGCCGTGTCCACGCGCACGCCCGTTCCGCCCGGAGGATGGAACGCGGTAATCTTTCCCGCCGAGGGCGTGAATTTTTCCGGGTGCTCGGCATTGATGCGGCACTCGATCGAATGCCCGCGATGCACGATCGGCCCCAGCAGCACGTCCCGCATGTTCGCCCCGGCCGCGATCATGATCTGGCTTTTGACCAGGTCAACGTCCGTGACCATTTCCGTCACCGGATGCTCGACCTGGATGCGGGTATTCATCTCGATAAAGTGCAGCCGCCGGTTCTGGTCCATCAGAAACTCAACCGTGCCTGCGTTCCAATAGCCGATCGCTCCCAGCGACTTGCACAGCACAGCTCCGATCTGGTCGCGCAACTCGGGAGTCACTTGCGTCGAAGGCGATTCTTCCAGCAGTTTCTGATGCCGCCGCTGGATCGAGCACTCGCGCTCGCCCAGGCTCACCACGTTGCCGTGCTCGTCGGCCAGCACCTGGAACTCGATGTGCCGCGGATGCTCGACGTACTTTTCCATGTACAGATCGCCGTTGCCGAATGCCCCTGCCGCCTCCGCCTGCGCCGCCTTGAACAGGCCTGGCAATTCTTCCTCATTGCGGACGATGCGCATGCCGCGCCCTCCGCCCCCTGCCGACGCTTTCATGATGGCCGGAAAGCCCACCTGCCGCGCCCACTCGATCGCCTCTCCATCGGATCCAATGATTCCGTCGGAGCCGGGCAGGATTGGAACTCCCGCCTGCTTCATCGCGGCGCGCGCTTTTTCCTTTTCGCCCATCAGCCGCATCACTTCCGGCCTTGGCCCGATAAACTTGATCCCGCTCATCTCGCAGACTTCGGCGAAATTCGCGTTCTCCGCCAGCAGCCCATATCCGGGATGCACCGCTTCGACATTGGCAATCTCCGCCGCGCTGATGACTGCGGGAATATTCAGATAACTAAGTGCCAGTTGCGGCGGCCCAATGCAGATGGCCTCGTCTGCGAACCGCACGTGCAGCGAGTGCCGATCGGCCTCGCTGTAGATGGCGACCGTGCGGACGCCCAGCTCCTTGCACGCGCAGATCACGCGCAGTGCAATCTCGCCTCGATTGGCAACCAGAATCTTTTTGAACATGAAAACTCTCAGCTGTCAGCTCTCAGCTTCTTCCTGAGAAACTCTGTGTGGGGACGGCCGCCCTCGGCCGTCCGCCGGATGCAGTCCGGCTCCTGGTCATTGCCTCTAGGAACACAAAAAGGCGCGCAAGAAGCGCGCCCGGAAGTCCCGTTGTCACTTCTTCGGCCGGATCACAAACAATTCCTGCCCGTATTCGATGGGCTGCCCATTCGTCACCAGCTTTTTGACGATCTCGCCGCCCACGTCCGACTCGATCTCGTTGAGCAGCTTCATTGCTTCGACAATGCACAGAACCTGACCGACTTCGACGCCGTCCCCAACCTTCACAAATGGCGGAGCACCTGGCGAGGGAGCCTCATAAAAAGTCCCCACGATCGGTGACTTCACTGTGTGCAAGCCCTCTTCTTTTGGCGGCTCGGCTGTGGCGTGCGTTGCGGTAGCAGGGGTCGTGCCCGCGACGGGCACCGCACCCACCTCGATCGCTGGAACGGCCGGCGGCACGGCGAAGAAGCGCGGTTCCCCATGGCTGTGCACAACCGTGTGCTCGCCCGCCCGCTTGATCCGGACCTTGACATCGCCGCGCTCCAACTCGAACTCGGCAATATCTTTTTCGATGAGAAATTCGATGAGTTCTTTCAGCTCTTTTAGATTCATCGTATACGGTGGGACCGTTCGCCTATCCCGCCGCGCACCCGGAGGGCGCGCGAAGAAGCCGGGCATAGATCCCTGCCCCCGGCCGTAACTGATAACCAGGAAGACTAGAGTGCCAAAAAATCCTTGCTGGTCGGCGTCAAGACCTCACAACCGCCATCCGTTACCGCGACCATATCCTCGATCCTTACGCCCCATTTGCCGGGGAAGTATACTCCCGGCTCGATCGTAATGACCATACCGGGCTGCAGAATCTCGCGCTGCCCCTCTGCCACGCGCGGGATCTCGTGAATCTCGAGTCCCACACCGTGCCCGGTCGAGTGCGTAAAGTAACGTCCTAAACCCGCCCTGCGCAATACCTTACGGGCTGCCGCATCGACCTCGCCTACCCCGATGCCGGGCCGCACGGCATTGATGGCGGCCTGTTGTGCGTCCCGCACCGCCCCGTAAGCCTGACGGGCCTCGTTCGAGGCTTTTCCCACCCATACGGTGCGCGTCTGATCGGAACAATAACCCGAGAGTATAACACCGAAGTCGCAGACCACGAATGCGTTCGCCGCGATCGCTTGATTGCTGGCACGCCCGTGCGGCAACGCTGACCTTGCCCCCGACGCAATGATGGTGGGAAACGACATCTCCTCGGCTCCGCCCCCCCGGGCCGCCAGCTCCATTTCGGCGGCGACCTCAACTTCCTTTATCCCGGGACGCATCACTTCCACGGCGCGATCGAATAACTTTGCGCCTAGCAGAACCGCTGTGCGGATCCTTTTCAATTCCTCCTGGTCTTTGATCATTCGGGCCCGCTCGACCATGGGAGGAGCATCCTTCAGAGTAACGCCCGGAGGCCGCAACTTCGTCAGCCGCTTCTTTTCGGCGACGGTGAAATGCTCGGCTTCGATGCCGAGGCTCCATCCTCGGGCCCGTTTCCTCTTTTGCCCGAGAAATTCCCCGATTGCCGACAGCACCGCCTTGCGCGCAATCACCACCTTCGCCGCCTTCACTTCTTCGTGCGCCTGCGTGTCATAACGCACGTCGGTAAAGAACACGCTCCCAGCTTCTTCCACCAGCAGCAAGCCGGCGCTCCCGGTAAAACCGCACAGGTAGTGAATATTGGGAAGATGGCTGATCAGCAAAGCATCGAACCGCGTGCTGGCGAGATGCGCGCGCAGCTTCCTCTGGCGGGCGTGAAAGTCCATCGCAGAAAGTCTAGCAGGTGACCATTGCGCGATGAAGCGGAACACGGTCAGCCGTTGCTCACCGCTCATTGCTCATCGCGAAAACAAAACCGCCGGCCTGAAATGTTCCTCAGTCCGGCGGCTTCTACTCGGCACTCGCTACTCGCTACGTCTGAATGATTCGCGGAGTGATGAAGAAAATCAGCTCCTGATTCTGCGTCGATACCTGCGTGTGCTTGAACAGGTTGCCCAGCACGGGGATGTTACCCAGCACCGGCACCTGGTTGATGTTGATCGAGTTTTGCGTCTGGATGACGCCGCCGATCACCACCGTCCCGCCATCGGTCACCAGCACCTGCGTGGTGGCCTGCTGCGTGATCAGTTCCGGGTTGCCCTGCACCTGTTGCGCGAAGTTCGGGGTCGTGTTTTCCACGTCCACGTTCAGGAAGATCGTATTCTCCGATGTGATCTGCGGAGTCACCGTCAACCGCAGGAACGCGTCCACGTAGGTCACAGTTGGAGGACCTCCCAACTGCGCCTGTGTAACGATCGGCACGCGCACGCCCTGCTTCACCAGTGCTTGAATATTATTCTGCGTCACCACTCGCGGACGCGAGAGCACTTTCAGCAACCCGCGCGATTCCGCCATGGTAAGGATCATGTCGATCCGCACCGTGTTGCTGGCGTTCACGAATGACAAGCCGCTGGTCGGACCGGTCACAGGCAGGTTGGAAAATAAGGGAATGGTCGATCCGGTACCCCCGCTGGTGCCCGGAACCGTAATGTAGCCCGGCGACAAACCGCCTACGGTCGTCGGAGAACTGCCGGCTGCCGAAGCTCCCCCGACCGCGCTATGTCCGTCTCCCCAGCCAAAGCCGAACTGGGTGCCGATGTCGCGCGCAAACTGCCGCGTCGCCGCCACCACCCGGGCTTCGATTTCGACTTCCTGCGTCTTGCGATCCAACTGCGTCAGCAGGCGGTCGATGGTCGGAATCGTCTTCGGAATGTCGTTGATGATCACGGCATTGGTGCGGTCGTCCGCCACCACATCGCCGCGCTGCGAAAGGAACTTCTTCACCGTAACGATGACATCTTTCGCTTTCGCATAGCTCAGGAACCGGGTCACCGAGACCTTGTCCACCGCCATGGCTTCGGCTTCCACCTGCGCGCGGCGGGCGTCAGCTTCGCGCTTCAGAGTTTCGACGGTCGCGATGCGCAGGACATTGCCTTCCAGCTCTCGCGCCAGGTCGTTATTCTTGAGCACGATATCGAGCGCCTGATCCCACGGCACGTCGTCCAGCACGATCGTCAGCGTGCCGTGCACGTTGGGATCGAGCACCACGTTCAATCCGCTGATCTCGTGTATCAGGCGAAAGAAATCTTTCAGGTCAACATCCTTCAGGTTGACCGAGATTGGCTCGCCGGTGTATTTCGGTCCGGTCGCAGCCGCTTGCTGTCCGGCTTGAGACTTCTGCTCAGCCGCTAGATTGACCGCGGGCTGAATGGCGGGAGCCGCAGCCGGAGCGGTCTGATCCTGCGTGGCATTCGCGCTCACCGGAATCAACTCCGCAGCCGTCTTGTCCGAGAACCGAGCGGCCGCTTCTTCGGCGCGAACCGTGGGCTCGTCGGCAGCAGCGTCGTTCTTGGTATCGCTCTTGGCCTGATACGGAGGCTCGACGAACACATAAGTATTGGGCGAGGCCGAGTCCTTCGCCGCGGCGGAAGTTTCCGCTTTCGCCGGAGCAGGCGCGCTCGCGGCAGGCGTCTTGGTCTCCGCAGCAGCCTTAGCCAGCGCCTGGGCATGCAGCGTCAACACCAGCTTGCCGGCCGGGCCGGGAGTCAGCTCGTAGGCGCAAGCCTTCTCCAAATCGACCACGACGCGTGTGGTTGGATGCTGCTTCTGGCCATCCGTCCCAATGCGTACGCCCTTGACTCCCTCCGCGTCCACCGCAATGCGGTTCTGCCCGGTCGCCATCACCGTTTCGGGCAGTTCCACCACCACGCGGGCGGGTGAGTCCAGAGTGCTGAGCTTCGGCGCCAATGTGCCGGTGGCGCTCATCTCGACTCGAATGTCGTCCGAGTTCCGGACTACGTTGACTCGATCGAGCTGGCTGGTGGTCTGGGCGGCGGCGCCCATTGCCAATCCCACCAACAACGATCCGAACACCATCAGTTGTTGCTTTCGCATTTCGCTTCTCCCACCCGCGGGCCTGGCCCGCGTGTCCTTCGTGAACTGGAGTTCGGCGTCCCGGTCTCCGGAATCCGCCGCCGTGCTTAAACTGCCGGGGTGAAGATCCTCTTCACCACTTCCCGCGTGAACGCCTTGCCCAGCTTGTCCTGGATCGTCTCCTGGAACGTCACTGAGTCGCCCGTGATCTTCACCACGAAGCCGTTAAACACTGGATCGTTCTCCCGCAAGAAATAAGCCTTGTTCAAATTGTTGGTCACCACCGCGATAAAGCCGGTATCGGACTTCACCACGCCACGCAGGTTGATCGTCCCGATCTCCAGGCACTTCTTTCCCGTGGCGCACCCGGAGCCGTGCTGCTGCACCACCGGGCTGAAGAACGGGTCGCGCTTCCCGGTCATGGCCCACTTCTTCTCTTCCTTCGGCTTGGGCGCATCTGCCGGCTTGGCAGTCACCGGCGGCACAGCCACGGCCACGGGCGAAGCTTTCGCTGCCACGACGGTCTTGGCTGGTCGTTTCGAACCGGCCATCGCTACCGGTGCAGCCGCCGGCTTGGCAACCGGAGCTTTCACCACCGCGACCGCCGGAGCAGACGCGGGTTTGGAGCCAGGCGCCTTCACTTCGGCGATCTTGGCCGCCGCAGCCCCCTTGGCCGCTACAGCCGAAGCCTTCGCCGCCACCGGCTTCGCAGCGGACGTGTTCTTGGCAACGGTCGTACCCGCATCCTGCGTGTGCAGGATCAGAACGACTTTGCCGGCCGGCCCCGGAGCTACGTCATAGGACAAAGCCTTCTCCAGATCCACCACAACGCTGGTGGTCGGAGGTGTTTTGCCGTCCATCCCAATGCGCACGCGCTTGACGCCGCCGCTGCCCACAGGAATCTTGTTCTGGGACGTGGCTAGCGCCGTTTCCGGCAACTCCACCACCACCCGCGCCGGCGAGCTCAGCTTGGTCACAGTCGGCGTCACGCTGGCGCTGGTGCTGATCTCGATCTGAATGTCGCTTGTGCCCGGCACCACGTTCACGTGCTGCAGCTGGTTGTGCGCAGATGCCGGCGCGGTCTTGGCCGCAACCTTCGCCACCGGCTTGACTGCCGCAGCGGGTGCGCTGGCCACCGGCTTCTGGCCCGGGATTGTCGCCGGCTTCACTGCCGGAGCGGGCGCGCCCGGAGCCGGTTTCCCGGCTGGAGCCTTGGTCGCGGTTACCTGCTGTTGCTGCAGCGATTTTGCTACGCTGCGCGCGTTGTCGATGGCATCGGGATTCTGAGCCCAGAGCCCCCCCGCCATCATTGCCATTGCCACAATGCCTGTCGTCAGCTTCATAGCCGTCCCTACTTCTTCCCCGCCGGTTTGCCGGGCTTGGTCCCAGGCGCTGGCGCGGGAGGTGTCGAATCGTGACTGAAGTATGTCGTTGCCGTAAACGTCGCGACAATGCTCTCGTTGGGCGCGTACTGGTACGTATGCTTAGCCTTCGCCGCGCTCGGGTTGTGCGTCGTCGCAATCAGCAGATTGCTGACATTGACGATCCGTTCCAGCTTGCTGATCCGGTCAAAGAAATTCAGCACCGAGTAGTACGGCCCGTCGATGTCCAGATCAAAGGGCACCTCGGTGTAGTACTGCTGCGGCCGGGTGTCTTTGGCCTGATAGCGCCGCACCTCTACCCCCGCCTTCTGGGCCTCGTCGCTGATCATGGTCATGAAGGTGTCGACCTGCTTCTCGTCCGGAACTATGCGCTGCTCGATCTCGAGCTGCTGCTTCAATTCCGCCAGCTGCTGGTCGATCTGCTTCAGCTTGGGCCGGTACGACTCAAGCTCGTTGTTTTCCTTGATCTTCTCTTCCAGGGCGTGCTGATCCGCGGCGTTCTTCTGGTCCTGGCTTTTGAACACCACGAAGTACAGGGCCGCTGTGACCACCGCTCCGCCAAGAATCACCACTCCCCACTGCTTGATCCCGGATAATTCGCCAAAGTTCGCCATAGGTCCGCCTCTACGACTTTCCCTTCTCGCAGGTCAAGGTGAACTGGAACGCCTGCATGTCCTTGATGGTGTCGTCCTGATAGGTTTCCTTAATCTCCACCGTCTTAAAGAAGCCGGTCTTCTGCAGGTTGGCAATCAGGTTCGCCACCGCGTCGGTGCTCAGCGCCGTGCCTTCCAGACTGACTTGCGGGCCGGTATCGTCCATCTTGCTCAGCCACACGGCTTCGGTGTTATTCACCGTTTCGCCCATCATCGCCATCAGGTTGACCGGGCCGCTATTCTGGTTGGCGCGCAGCTGATCGATCACATCCACGCGCCGCTTGTAGGCGTTGGCCTGCGTCTGCCGCTCCATGTACCGCGCCTTCACGTCCGCCAGTTCGCGGTTCTTTTGCTCGGCCACTTTCATCTTGACGGCAATCTCTTTGGAGAGGTGGTCCAGCCGGTACCAGTACCCCAGGTTCGCCAGGCCGACCATCACCAGCACCACCAGGATCTTCAGCTTGGGCGACCCCATATCGCCCATTTCCATCGTAGGCATGGAGGGCATGGCGCTGGTTGCGCGCTTGCCTTTGCCTTTGGAAGTTTCGAGCAGGTTGATTTTGATCATAGGGTTTCAAAGCTCCTCAGGGCCAAACCCACCGCGACCGCCATCTGGCCCGGATTCTCCTCCACCAGTTCCGCCCCGTGCCCTTCGGCCGGAGGCGTCACCCGCTGGAACGGATTCAATAGCTCCACCGGCATTGAGAACTCCTGCCGCAATGCCTCCACCAGTCCGGGCACTTTCGAAGAACCGCCCGCCAGGTAGATCTTCTCGATGTGCTCTCCGGCCGCGCTGGCCCGGAAGAAATCGAAGGTCTTCTGGATTTCCAGCACGATGATTTCGGTGACCTGCTGCAGGATCGGCTGCTTCGCGTCTTCGCTCACCGTGCCCACCTTGCGGCCCAGTTTCAGCGCTTCGGCATCCTCGAAGCTCAGATCCAGTTCCTTCTGCAGCGAATCGGTGTACTGGTGCCCGCCCACGCTGACGTCGCGCGGGAACAATGGCGTCGTGCCTTTCACGATGTTGATGTTCATCACGCTGGCGCCCAGGTTCAGCAGCGCCACCACCTGGCCCGGCGCCGGCTGGTAGTTGTATTCGTAGCAGTTCTGCAGGGCCAGCGCGTCAATGTCGACGATAGCCGGGGTGCGCCCCGCCATCGAGAGTACGTTGGTGTAGTTCAGAATCTTGTCCTTCTTCACCGCTACCAACAGCACATCCATATTCGGAGCCCCCACCTCATCGGACAGAATCTGGTAGTCCAGGCTCACGTCGGCCAGATCGAAAGGAATGTGCTGCGCCGCTTCCTTCTCGATGGTCTCGGCCAGTTCCTGGTCGCTCATCGAGGGCAGCGAGATCTTCTTCACGATGACGGAGTGTCCGCTCACGGCCGTAGCCACACCCTTCGTCTTGATCTGGTTGTCGAGAAACAGCTTCGAAATGGCACTCGAGACCGTGCCCGAGTCCACGATCATGGAGTCCACCACGATGTCCGACGACAACGGCTCCAGACCGAGGTGCGCCACTTCAATCTGCCCGCCCTTCTTCTTCAGCTCCACCGCCTTAATGCTCGAGGAGCCCACATCCAGGCCAACAATGGACTTCGATCCGAATCCAAACATGTGCCCACCTTTTGTGTGGCGCGGGCAGACTGCCCGCGACGTTTTTCTAAAGTTGCCCTGCCGCTTTCGCCGCTGTCTTCGGCTTCCGCCTGGCCACCGGTTCCATTTCGCTTGACTTCTCTTCCATCCACTGGTCCAGCTTCGATTTTTTGAAGCGCCAGCGGTTGCCCAGCTTGAACGCGGGAATTTTCTGTTCGCCAACGTACTTGTACAAAGTGTCGGGACTCACGCCCAGATACTGCGACGCTTGGCGAATGTTCATCACTTCTCGCGAGTCGGCCATAGTTCCCTTTGCCTGTTGCGCCAGTTGCTTCCCGCTGCGCTCTGCCACGGCTGCGAGCTTTCTCGGCAGATTTCCTCGCCCTCTCTATCGGCTGCGAGGGCTTTGGTGTTCCGAGCATATATCAGCCCTGAAAAACCCCGGCTCCAAGCGAATCTCCGTGTTTTCCCGTGTTTTTTGCCTGTTTTCTGGATTTTTGAAAAAGGTAGGCAGCGGCGG
>DASYYT010000079.1:0-9410 GCA_035949755.1 Candidatus Sulfotelmatobacter sp. | reverse complement strand
ACAGCGGTATATTCCCGTGCTTCTTCGGTGGATTCTTGTCCCGCTTGGTCTCCAGCATGGCCAGCGCCTGGATCAGCTTTTTCCGCGTATCCCGCGGCTGGATCACTGCATCCACAAACCCTCGGTCCGCGACCACGTAAGGATTCGCAAACCGGTCGCGAAATTCTTCGATCTTCTCCCGCCGCACCTGCTCGCGATTCGCCGCTGCGTCGAGTTCGCGCTTATAGACGATGTCCACCGCGCCCTCTGGCCCCATCACCGCGATCTCCGCCGTCGGCCACGCGTAGTTCACATCCGTGCGGATATGTTTCGACGCCATGACGCAATAGGCGCCGCCGTACGCCTTGCGCGTGATCACCGTAACTTTCGGCACCGTCGCCTCGGCAAACGCGTATAGCAACTTCGCCCCATGCTTGATAATGCCGCCGTACTCCTGCGCAGTTCCCGGCAAGAATCCTGGTACATCTTCAAATGTCACCAGCGGAATGTTGAAGCAGTCGCAGAAGCGCACAAACCGCGCGCCTTTCACCGACGCATTTATGTCGAGCGTTCCCGCCAGCATCGCCGGCTGGTTGGCCACAATCCCGACGGAGCGTCCATCCAGACGCGCGAATCCCACCACGATGTTTTTCGCGTAGTGCTCCTGCACTTCGAAGAAGTAGCCGTCATCGATCACCGAATGAATCACATCTTTAATATCGTAGGGCTGGTTCGATTGCGCCGGCACGATCTTGTCGAGGGCAGCATCGGCGCGGTCGGCCGGGTCGGTGCAAACTTTCCGCGGCGGATCCTCCAGATTGTTCGACGGAATAAAGCTCAGCAACTCCCGCACCATCGACAAACATTCCCCATCATCATGAGCCAGGAAGTGCGCCACACCTGAAGTCTCGTTGTGGGTCATCGCCCCGCCGAGTTGTTCCTTCGTCACTTCTTCCAGCGTGACTGTCTTGATCACATCGGGTCCGGTAATGAACATGTATGAAGTCTTATCCACCATCAAAACGAAGTCGGTAATGGCGGGGGAGTAGACCGCGCCGCCAGCGCACGGTCCCAGAATGGCGGAGATCTGCGGCACCACTCCGCTATACAAAGTGTTGCGCAGGAAAATATCCGCGTACCCTGCCAGCGACATCACCCCTTCCTGGATGCGCGCGCCTCCGGAATCGTTGAGCCCGATTACGGGCGCGCCCATCTTCGCCGCCAGATCCATGATCTTCACGATCTTCCCCGCGTTCGCTTCTGAAAGCGAGCCGCCGAATACGGTAAAGTCCTGGGCAAAGACATAGACGAGGCGGCCTTCGATGCGGCCATAACCGGTTACGAATCCATCGCCGTAAATCTTCTGCTCGGCCATGCCAAAATCGTTGCAGCGATGCGTCACCAGCTTATCGGTCTCCTCGAACGTGCCCTCATCGAGCAGGAACTCGATGCGCTCACGCGCCGACATCTTTCCTTCTTTATGCTGCCGCTCGCGGCGTTTCGCGCCGCCGCCATCTTCCGCGAGCTGATTGCGTTTTTTCAGTTCTTCTACTTTTTGTTCGAGATTCATGGGCACCGATTATATCTGTGGCCTGAACCTGCCCGTGTGAGGTAAATCACTGCGCGGCCTCAGCGAAGTCCGCTAACCTGTGGCAATCAAAGCATATCCCTCGTCCGTGCCCTCCCGTAACCTGTTGAGGACGCGATCGGTTCGATACCCTAACCCTGCCTGTCTTTTATAGGAGGCTTGAAATGTCCTTTAAGTTCTGGTTCCGGTCCGGCGCTGTCGCGATTGTCTCGCTGGCCCTCTCCACCACGATTTGCGTAGCCCAGGGAAACGGCCATGGCCACGACAAACAAGATCGCGATGACGACAACGGTCGCGGACATGATCAGGATCGCGATGAAGGTCATGGTCACGGGCATGGCAGCGATCACAGCAAGGCTCACGAACATGGCCGCGGCAACGCGCGCTATCACGACCACGACCGCGACATCCATGACTGGTACCGCGCTCACTATTCGCATCTGCCGCCCGGACTGGCCAAGCGCGATCGCCTGCCTCCTGGCCTCGAACGCCAGTTAGTGGTCAATGGAACCCTGCCTCCTGGCCTGCGGAGAAAAATGCAACCCTGCCCGCACGAGTTGGAAGTCATGCTTCCGCCGCCCCCGCCGAATTACAGGCACGTCTTCATCGGAGGCAATCTCGTGCTCGTCAACCGGGTCAGCTTCCAGGTAGCCGACGTGTTCCACTTCGACGCCACGTTCTAAAGCAATTTCGTGTCAGAGTCCCCACTTCTCGATCATTTGCGAGAGGTGGGGCTCTTTGATTTCCGTTCAACTCCAAACCAACTCATCCCATTTCTTCAGCGTCTCAGTGCCTCTGTGGTGAGCCCATTTCTGCGGTACACTGCCCTCAATGTCCTCGCTAGCCGACCAGATGGGGTCCAACTTCCGAGCGCCTGAACGCCGGGTGTGGAAGGTCCGCGACCTGGTCGCCGCGGTTCGCACCCACATCGAGCGCGAGTATTCCGATGCCTGGGTGGAAGGCGAAATCTCTAATTTCCGGGCTCCGGAATCAGGACATCTTTACTTCACCCTCAAAGACGGCAACGCCCAGATCCGCGTGGTGATGTTCCGCTCTTCGGCGCGCCTGCTGCGCTTCCGTCCCGCCGACGGCTTGCAGGTTGTCGTTCGCGGACGCATCACCGTCTATGAAGACCGTGGCGAACTGCAAATCTCCGCCGAGTTCATTGAACCTAAGGGCGCCGGATCGCTCCAGTTGGCATTCGAGCAACTCAAGGCCAAGCTGGAAGCGGAGGGGCTCTTCGCCGCGGAACGCAAAAAGCCGGTCCCTCCGCTGCCGTCTCGAATCGGCATCATCACATCCGCGCAGGCCGCCGCCCTGCGGGACATTCTCAACATCCTGCAGCGCCGCCATCGCTCCGTGAACGTGCTGATCTTTCCCGCGCAGGTCCAGGGCGATGCGGCGCCTTCCGAAGTTGCCGCCGGCGTCCGCCACTTCAATCAGCACGACCAGGTGGAGGTCATCATCATCGCGCGCGGGGGGGGCTCCGCTGAAGATCTCGCCTCTTTCAACAATGAAGGATTAGCCCGCACCGTGGCCGCCTCGGCCATTCCGGTGATCTCAGCGGTTGGTCACGAAACCGACTTCACCATCGTGGACTTCGTTGCCGATCTGCGCGCTCCGACGCCTTCGGCGGCAGCCGAACTGGTCATCCGTTCGCGCCAGGAAATAGAGGAGAATGCGGCCGCTCTCCACGAGCGCCTGAGCCGCGCCATGCGCTATCGCCTGCTGATCGGGCGGCAAGCCCTCACCGAACTCGCCCAGCACGGCGCGTTTGCGCGAATCATGGAGGTGATCCGCCAACGCCAGCAAAAGCTCGACGATCTCACCCATCGTATGGAACTCGCCGAGCGCTTGCTGCTGGAAAAAATGCGCCGCCGCTGGGAAACCACTTCTGCCGTCGTCCGCCATTATGACCTGCGCTTGGTCCTTTCCGGCATGAGCAAAGAGCTGGACAGCAAAACCAATGCGCTAGTCGCCGCCACCCGCAACATGATGTTGCAACATCGCGTCCGGACCGAGCGCCTGGATACCGTCCTGCAGTCGCTTTCGCCGCTCGCCATCCTCGACCGCGGCTACGCCCTGGTTTTTGACGCAGAAGGTAAGCTGCTGAAAGACGGCCGGGCCGTTAACATTGGCGATCAGATCTCAGCCCGCCTGGCCCATGGAAAACTCCACGCAGCAGTCACCAGGAAAGACGTCTGATCGAAGGCCGGGATTCCTCTGCATTACAATGGAAATCCCAATCTTCACAGGAGCTATTCGAGTGCTGCCGGTTATTACATCGTGGACCCAAGCCGCATGGATCGCCCTCGACATTCTCCTGGTTTCGCTCCTGATTTATCAGGTTCTGGTAATGATTCGCGGCACTCGTGCCGTTCCCATGCTGGTCGGACTCGTAGTGCTCACGGTTCTGTTC
Organism: Candidatus Sulfotelmatobacter sp.; assembly: GCA_035949755.1. Lineage (GTDB taxonomy): Bacteria > Acidobacteriota > Terriglobia > Terriglobales > Acidobacteriaceae > Sulfotelmatobacter. The sequence continues at coordinate 5,424 of DASYYT010000079.1, read as the reverse complement.
TACTTCGCACGCATCGGCGAGCTCATGACTCTGAACTGGGTGATCAGCCGGGTCTTGCCGTACCTCGTTTTTGCCCTGATCGTCGTTTTTCAGTCGGAGATCCGTCATATCCTGGCCGACCTGGGCCGCCGGCTGACCTTTCTGCGCGCCTCTTCTGCGGAGGGCGATTCCTACGATGACATTGTCCTTGCCGCCAATCTTTTTTCCCAGCATCAGACCGGAGCGCTCATCGTGATTGAGCGCGAGATCGGCCTGCGCACACACATCGAAAGCGGCGTTCCTCTTGACGCTCGTCTGTCCTACGATTTGCTGGCCACCATCTTTCGCCCCAGCGCACCGCTCCACGATGGCGCTGTGATCGTACAAAAGGACCGGATCGCCGCGGCCGCGTGCTTTCTCCCGCTCTCCATGAACCCGCTTCTCTCCACTCAGCTGGGCACGCGCCATCGCGCCGGCATCGGCATCACCGAGGAAACTGACGCCATCGCCGTCATCTGCTCGGAAGAAACCGGAGCCATCAGCTTTGCCGTGGGCGGCCGCATCGAGCGTGATCTCACCGTGGAACAACTTCGGGAACGTCTGGGAGCGGAGTTGCGACGGCACATGACTCCAGTCACGCTGCCCACACCCATTGCGCAAAACATGCGTGACGAGGGGGATGGGAACGACTCGCCCCTGATCGAACCCACGCCCCATAGCAAGTCCGACCAAGGCTCGGCGACGGAGTCGCGGTCATGATGGCTTTTTTCAAACGCTATGTTTTTCATAATTTTGCTTTGAAAGTGATGTCCCTGCTGCTCGCTACGGCACTGTGGCTCATCATTTCGAGGGACGAGCAGCCCGCCGAAGTCGCAGTCCGCGCTCCCATCGTCTTCCAGAACGTTCCGCCCAACCTGGAAATCAGTTCCGAGTCCGCTCCCGAGGCGCAGATCCGCGTGCGCGGGCCCGAGCGCGTCATTCGCCAGCTTCGCTCCAACACCAATGAGGTCCAGGCGGAAATCGACTTGGCCGGCGCCCAGCCTCAGGAACGTACTTTCGATCTGACCGCGCAGCAGGTGCGCCATCCGCGCGACCTGATGGTCGTGCAGATCGTGCCCAGTCAGTTGCATCTCGCTTTCGATACTCGGCAGACCCGTGACGTGGAAGTTCACCCGCGGGTCACGGGAAATTTTCCAGCTGGAGAGCAAATCGTGAAAGTGGATGCCGATCCGGCCCGCGTTACGATTACCGGTCCGCGCCATCATGTGGAAAAGATCGACGCCGCCACCACCGATCCGATCGACGCCACCGGCACACGTGGCAGCGCGGTCTTCACCACCAACGTCTACGTTCCGGATCCCCTCGTGCAAGTGCAGGGGACGACTTCCATTCGCGTCACGGTCGTCGTGCAGACGATCGGAAGTGCAACCTCCCACTGAGGCCCCACAGGGTCAAGACGTTGCGGGAGCATTCCACAATCAAACCTCAACCAGATTTCATTTATGATCAGTCTTCGTGTTTTGCCAGAGCGATTCATTTTCTATGAGCGAGCAACGACAACTTTTTGGAACTGACGGCATCCGTGGCATCGCAGGGGAATTTCCGCTCACCAAGCAAAGCACCTACGTGATCGGCCGCGCCCTGGGGCATGATTTGGTCCGCAACTCAGACCGAGCCAAGGCGGTTATCGGGCAGGACACGCGCGAATCCAGCCGTTGGATCGCAGATCGCGTTGCCGAAGGCCTGGCCGCGGTGGGCGTTGATGTGCATAGCGCCGGAATTATCACCACTCCAGGCGTGGCCTATCTGGCTCGCTCCCGCTCCATGGCGGCGGGCATCGTAATTTCCGCCTCGCATAATCCATGGACTGACAATGGCATCAAGGTCTTCTCCGGGGACGGGTTCAAGTTGACCGATGCCCGCGAACTTGCCATCGAAAAAGAAATCTTCGCCCTGCTGCAGAATCCGGCCTCAGCCGATGACACCGCCCTCAAGGTTCCCCGCCCTTCGCTTCCCGGAGAGGCAGCGCTGCGCAAAGCCTATATCGAATCGCTTGCGGCAACCGTTTCTTCCGATCTCAGCCAACTCCGCGTGCTCGTGGACTGCGCCAACGGTGCGGCCACTGCGGAGGCTCCTGAGCTGTTTCGCAAGCTGGGAATCCGGCCAACCTTCATCCATATCTCTCCGGACGGAAAGAATATCAACGCCGGGTGCGGAGCTCTGCATCCGGAAGTACTGGGAGGGACCGTCGCAGCTTCTCGCGAAAAATTCGATCTGGGCGTGACCTTCGACGGCGATGCCGATCGGGCCCTGTTCTGCGATGCCGGCGGACGCGTCGTGAATGGCGATGGCGTCCTGCTGGCGGCCGCGCGCGACCTCCACCATCGAGGAAAGCTAAAAGCCGACACCGTGGTTTCTACCACCATGTCGAACATGGGGCTTGAGATCGCGCTGAAGCAATCCGGCATTCGCATGCTGCGGGCAAACGTCGGCGATAAGTATGTGCTCGAGGAAATGCTCAAGACCGGGGCCACTCTCGGGGGGGAGCAGTCCGGCCACATCATTTTTCGCGATGGCGAGGCTACCACCGGAGACGGCCTGCTCACCGCGCTCAGGCTCATGGACCTCATCGTGCGATCCGGCAAGTCGCTGGCGGATCTGGTCGCGGACCTGAAAGTGTTTCCGCAGAAAATCCAGAACATCCGCGTTCGGGAGAAGATCCCCTTCGCCCAGGTTCCGGCGGTACAATCCGCCATTGCCGCCGCCGAACGCGAACTGGGTGGCAATGGCCGCGTCGTGGTTCGCTATTCCGGAACCGAAGCGCTGGCGCGCGTGATGGTCGAGGCCGAATCCGAATCGCAGATGCAATCCCTCACCGCCTCCATCGCCCAGGAAATCCAGAAAGCTCTCGGCGTATAACGTCAACTGAAAAGGGCGCGCCCGCGGTTCGTGCACCGCCGAAGGCTGCCACGAACGTCACAATGCGAAATACGTTTTCTTATGCAGCCAGCTGTTCTCGTCCCCAATGACAACATGATCCGGCCACGCGGGAGTAGTGCTGACCAGCAGCCGCAATCCGCCCGCATCTTTGGGAACCTGAAACTCAAATTGCGTAGTGTAAGAGTCTGCCGGTTTCAGAGCCGTCATCAGCGAAGCGCCTGCGACCGCTACCGGCACATACTCGTGTCCAGCGCCGTCAATCAAGCGCACCTCGCGCGGAGAAGGTGTGAGCGGCGCGTCCTTGGGCCGGGAGGGCGAAATTGTGGTTGCATCGAAGCGCGTGCGCAGGGTGATGAAATAATGCGTCGCGGCGGCGTCCGTTTGCGCCTTGACGTCGGTGATCGAATACGCGAGATGGCAGTCAATTTCGCAGAAATATTTCTCCTGCCCGGGCGCGAGATCCTTCTCTTTACTGGCGGCCGAGAACCCCATCAGAAGCCCGAGATAAACTATTGCGCCGGCGCCAATTGCACGCAGGGCCAGGCGCGCAAATCTTTTCTTACGCGCGAACCAGAAAACCAGCGCCGATCCCAGAGCCGCGAAGATTCCGCCGCAGGCCGCCAGAAATCCCACCACCGCGAGCGGAGCAGGAAAATTCATGTTGCTGGCCATTGCTGCCCCGCTCCCAACGTTTGCGGCTCCTGAAAGCACGACCGCATTCTGCGCGACGTCCGGATAAATCTCGTCCGCGATCCAGTAGTTTTCCATGACCAGCGCAATTAACATTCCCGCCAGCCAAAGGGTCCAGCGCGTACGCCGCCAAAATGAAGCAGGGAGCGCAGGCTGCATAAAAAACTCCCCTACATAACCCCCGCAATAACAAACATTGGCGAGGCCAGCGAGAACCAGCATTTTCCCCAGATCCACCAGGTTCAACGCTGGCCGGAAGTGTGGCCACGTGAATACCACCCACAACAGGACGGCCATGGTCAGGAGGGCGTTGTACCAGATCCGTCGCGGCTCCCAGAATCGATAAGCATCGCGGAAATTGAAGTCTGGACTCTTTCCGGCTGGCTGATTCTGTTCCATAAGTCCTCCGGTTTTCGGCAGTGTACTTTGCTGTGCAAAGCGCGAAAAGGCAAAAAAAACTACTCGTCCCGGGTTACGCGAATCCATTCCTCCATCTGATCCAGATACTCGGTCAGCGCACGGCGCCCGGCTGGGGTCAGCCGGTACTCGGTGCGCGGAACCCGTCCTTCAAAAAACTTCACGCACGAAATGTACTGCGCCTCTTCCAGCTTCCGCGCATGCACGCTGAGATTGCCGTCAGTCGTCTTGAGTACGCGCTTGAGGTCGTTGAAGCTCAGCGAATTGTTGGTTGCCAGCGCACTGACAATCCCCAGCCGGATCCGTTCGTGAATCAGCCGGTCGAGTTCAGGAAGCTCGGGAGCGCGCGCATTGATGTGCTCGCGAGGCTGCTCCCTGCGCGCTTCAGCCCGCGTCTCCGCTTTGACGTGCTTGTGCGATGTTACAGCCCTAGCCACCATGCCTCCTTGCGATCAGCCATCCAAAAACAATGTGCAGCCCGCCAAATCCTGCCGCCAAAAACCAGTTGCCTGCCCCTGCTGGAGCGAGGACAGCCAGCCCTCCCAGCAGCATGAAACACAGCCCCATGACTGGAACGATTGAAACCGAGAACGCGCCTCCCGTCATGATTCCGGCCCCGTACAGCAGAAGCCAGGTCGCCGGAAGCGCCGCTTCCTGCCCCGAGCGGAACAATAAGAATGTCAGGAACGCACCCGCTACCAGCGGCGGCGCCAGCCCCAGCGCGACTTTGCGCGCCGGCCCGGAAAACAGCGGCAGTCCCCGGCGGTTCGCCTTCCAACTGCACGCCAGCAGTCCAATCGCGAGGGCAAGCAGCCCCTCTGCCAGCCACACTCGCAACCAGCCGTCGGGAGAACTCTGCCGGGCCGCCAACTCCGCCGCAGCCAACGCGGTGAATCCCAGCACCACCTGTCCCCACCCGGAAACCGCCGTGAACGCGGCCGAGCGCTCCATCGTGTCGCGAATGAAGCGCAAGTCATCGGCAGGATTGGGACTCGCCCCGAGCGAACTCGGTCCTGCCGCAGGCCGTCCCGCGCGGTGAAATCGCCGGACGCGGTGCGGTTGGCGCTCAGACATGAAAGCAGCTTAGCGGACTCTTGTATTTCTGTCAAGTACTTTGCGATGTAAAGAGCAATCGAGTTTTTGTCGCAGCAATCTAAGATGATCTTGTCTGGACTGCCATGACTCGGCCGGAGGTTTGTGCGCCACAGCAGTCACTGTTAGGTTCTAGATATCCGGTGGGAATCTATAGATGTGACAGATCTCGGCAAGCTGCTGATCGTACTTGGGATAGTAATCGCGGTGGCTGGAGTTGTGTTGCTCCTGCTGGGCCGCACCCATCTGCCGCTCGGACGCCTGCCGGGCGACATCATCTATCGCGGAAAGAACACAACGTTCTAC
>DASYYT010000078.1:0-13947 GCA_035949755.1 Candidatus Sulfotelmatobacter sp. | reverse complement strand
CGTTGGCTCATCTCCGCGTTCCTTGTACGCTGGGATCATCCTTCCAACACTGGAATGGCCCGAGCGCTTTTGTTCGCGGACGTCCGAGTGTAAACATGATCGTTGTTCGCACGTCAGCGTACCTCAGCAGCTCCACGAGCTCTCGGTCGGACGTGCAGAGTAAATTGAAATGGGCAGACAGGTAGCTGGCGTACTTTACGTGGTGGCGATGGCAGCCGTCATAGTCGGTGTAGATTTCGTGCTGTTCCGACACCGATTCTGGGAACGGCTGATAGTGAATATTGGCATTGTCCTGGTGTTTGCAGCCTTCTACTTGAGATTCCTCAGGCGTCCATGAATAAGGGTTTGCTGCCGAACGCCTTCGCGCTTGCTATGATCTCGCGCCGCCTGGATGGAAGCATCCTTCCCCCGCGCTCTTACTGAGGAGGATTTGTATCCAGCGAAAGCTTTCGCAACCGCGCAGCGAAGAACCTGACATGCTAGATCTTTTCCGCGAACCGCGACCAGCCTTGACCCTCCTCGCATCGTCTTCGCCGCCAACCCAACTCGTTCGCGGACGCAACCAAGTTTGATATTGATCGGGGAGTCTTTGATGTGAAATCCGGAAGCGCATTGCGGTCGCGCCGGCCCGCGCCCTCCTCTATAGAAACCAAAGCTTCCCTGCCTGACATTTTGACATTGCCCAACCTGCAGAGCGCCGCGCGCGCTTGCCGGGCCTGCGATCTCTACAAGAACGCCACCCAGACCGTCTTTGGCGAAGGTCCTGTGAAAGCGTTGATCATGTTCGTCGGGGAACAGCCGGGCGATCAGGAAGACAAGCTGGGGCATCCTTTTGTCGGCCCTGCCGGACGGCTTCTCGACGAAGCCCTGGTCGAAGCCGGCATTGACCGCTCCGAAGTTTACGTAACCAACGTAGTCAAGCATTTCAAGTGGGAGGCGGCGCAGCGCGGCAAACGGCGCATCCACAAGAAGCCCCGCCAATCGGAAATCGACGCCTGCCGCCCGTGGCTGGATGCAGAACTCAAAGTGGTGAAGCCCCAGGTTCTGGTCTGCCTGGGTGCGAGTGCGGCACAGGCGCTGTTGGGAAAAAGCTTCCGTGTGACCCGGGACCGCGGAAAATTAATTCCCAGCGATCTCGCGCCCCAAGTCATGGCGACCACTCACCCTTCGTCCATTCTGCGCGCGCCCGACAGTGAACAGCGGCGCATACAGCGCGAGGCCTTCGTTCGTGATTTAAAAAAAGTCGCCGCTTTGCTGGTCAAGAATAGAGCGATCGCCGCTTGAGAAGTTGGATAGTCGGGATACCAGGGGGCCAGAAAGAGCTCCGAAAATCCCACAACCTCATGCGCGAATTATTTCTCTAACTTTCAGGAGGAACTGCATGCCTGGAAAGAAGAAATCGTCGTCCCGCCGCAAATACGGAAAGGGAGCGCAGAAAACCGTAGCCAGCGCCATGCGGCGCCGAAAGCATGGCACGCTCAAATCCGGCAGGGGCGGCAGAGGCGGCAAGGTCAAGAGCCGCAAGCAGGCCATCGCCATCGGATTGTCTGAGGCCCGCAAGAAAGGCGCCAAGGTTCCGCGCAAAAAAGCCGCTTAACCGAGCGAATAGGGCCGACGACCGATACCTCCGGCCACAATGGCACCGTCCATGGAGCGATCGCGAGCGGATTGCGAGCGGCGCGCGAGATATTGCAGGCGCCGGATTGAAGCCGGTCAGTGTTCCTGCCTCACGGTCTTGAGATAAGCCAACACCGCTTTCGCGTCGGCTTCACTCATGCGAAACGGCATCATGGGTAAACGCAAAGGCTTGCCGTCGGTCCAAATGCCGGTGGTCAGCAGCTTGATCATGTCCTGATCGTTGGCCGGAGGGTCTCCGCCAATTCTGGGAGCCTTCAGCGGCCAGTTCGCATCCGGGTGGGGCGGCTGAAAAAATTCCGCTGCGCCTTGCAATTCGTGCGCGTGATCCAGGGCGCCGTTGCCGTCGCGCGGAGTGTGGCACTGCGGGCACATCGCGACGTTCTCCACGATGTACTTGCCGCGAGCCACCTCGGCCGGCGTCGTGGGAGTCGCCGGCGCAGCCGTTTTGTCGCCCTTCTTCAGCGGCCGTGGTGGAGCTTGCGCGGCCGCCAAAGCAGCACACAGAAAGCACGCGACAACTGCGAGTCCGAAAGAAGTTCCCGCGAAAAAGCGCGCGCGCGTGGAATGAAATAGCGAGGACTTTTCTTGGCTCATCACTCAATCCCCTGAACGGCAAGCTAGTCAGAACTGACAGAATAAGGGAATCAGGAGGATCGTGTACAGGGCGGAGAAGGGCGGCGCGGCCTCGAATTTCAGATTGACCACATCGGTTTTGAAATCGCCAATCGGCAATCTGAAATCTGCCATCCAACGTGAGCGGCAATCGGGGCGATTGCCGCTCGCGGGACTTAAGCATGCGTTGTCTTTTCCACATCGCGCAGGCGGGCGGCTTTTCCGCGCAGTCCGCGCAGGTAGAACAGCCGCGCCCGGCGCACCTTGGACGAGCGCACCAGGTCCACTTTGTCGATCACCTTGGAGTGGATCGGGAAAATGCGCTCCACGCCCTGCCCAAAGCTGATCTTGCGCACGGTGAAGCTGGCCTGCGGTCCGTTGTCGCGCTTGATCACGACGCCTTCGAACGCCTGCACCCGCTCCTTGTCGCCTTCCTTGATCTTCACGTGAACCCGCACGGTGTCACCCGGCCGGAATGGGGGAATGTCGGTGCGCTGGGTTTTCGCCAGCAATTTATCGATGATTAGGTTTGACATGATCGGTATCCTTTTGCATTCCTCTGCAATTTCTCGGTCTATCGTGTTACTGGTCTTTGGTCTTGGGACGGTTTTGCCTGAGACCAAGCACCTAAGGCCTGACGCCGCTCTTCAGGCGCGCCAGAATCTTCTTGTCTTCCCCGCTCAGTTCCGCTTTCTCCAGCAGATCCGGCCGGTTGCGCAACGTTTTCTTCAGCGCCTCTTCGCGGCGCCAGCGGCGAATCTCCAGATGATTCCCGTTCAACAGCACGTCCGGCACCCCCATCCCGCGAAACTCGGCAGGCCGCGTGTAGTGCGGATAATCCAGCAATCCGCCGGAGCCGCAGGTCGAATCCGCTCCCTCAATTTCCCTGGCCGCGTGCGCCGTGAACGACTCCTGCCGCGTCGAAGCCTCGTTGCCCACAGCTCCCGGCAACAGCCGAGTCACAGCTTCGACAATGACCGCGGCTGCCAGTTCTCCGCCGCTCAGCACGTAGTCGCCAATCGAAATCTCGCGGTCGGCAAGGAAATCGGTCACGCGCTCGTCCACGCCTTCGTACCGCCCGCAGATCAGCACCATACGATCGAGAGCGGAGAGTTCCGCGGCCATTGCCTGCGTGAATCTTTCGCCCTGCGCCGAGAGCAGGATCACACCATCGCTGGCAGCGCCCGACAGGCGTTCCTCGCGCGGGACAAGGCCGAGCGCTTCTAAACATTCAAAGAGCGGTTCCGGCTTCAGGACCATGCCTTCGCCGCCGCCGAATGGGCGGTCATCCACGGTGCGGTGCCGGTCGTGCGTGAACTGCCGCAAGTCGTGGATTTCAATTTTCGCCAGCCCCATCTCCGAGGCCCGGCGCGTAATCCCGTGATCCAGCGGTCCGCGAAAGAAGTCCGGAAAGATCGTGACGATGTCGGCCTTCATTTGCGAACCCGAAACCAAAATCATTCACCATACAACGACGCGAAGGACATTAGGGATTTCCTTCGCGTACCCTCTTGCCCTTAGTGGTTCAAGCTTTCTCCCGGCGCTGCTGCCGTTTCTCTTCCTCAGTCATGGGCGCATTGATCTCCAACATGCCCGCGGGAAGATTCATGCGCACCTGTTTGCGCTCTACATCTACCCGCTCCAAGTACGCCTCAGCAAAAGGTACGTCGAATTTCTTGTCCTCTTGCGCGGCAACCATCAGCAGCGGCGCTTCCCCGGCCCCGAACTGAACATCTTCGATCCGGCCAATTTCTTTGCCATGATCGAACAGCGCGCATCCCACCAGATCGCTGATGTAATTCCAACCTTCGTCCAGTTGCGCGCGCTCGGCCTGTGGAACCTGCAACTCCGACCCGATCAGCGTTGCGGCGTCCGACATCGAATCCACGCCGCGAAATTTCAGAACCAGCAACCCTTTGTGCGGCCAAAGGCTTTCGATTTCCAACTCACGCCGCGCCTCTTCCGCGCCAGCCATAGCCAACAACTTCATGCCCGCGGCGAAGCGGTCGGGAACGTCGGTATGAACCTCAGCCGCGACCTCACCGTGCCGGCCCTGCGTCTTCACCACGCGGGCCAGCGTAATGAATTCGCCGCCTGTCGAAACTGGGTGCCCCGTTTCTCGCACTCGTTCCGAGAACTGGGGATTGGGCCGGTCAGCCACGAGCCTACTCGATAATTTCGAGTTGATACCGCTTGCGGGCGCGATATCCGGCGGCGCTCAGCAGTGCACGGAACGCGCGAGCCGTGCGCCCCTGCCGCCCGATCACCTTGCCCACGTCGTTTTCCGCAACTTCCAATTCGATCACGCCATCGTCGAACTGCTCGACAAACACCTCATCGGGCGCGTCGACCAGCGATTTCGCGATCAGCTCCACCAGCGCGCGCACATCTCCGGAAGACTCAGTCATGGTGTGCAATTCTCAATGTGGATGAAGTTCGATCCGCGGCACCGAGATTCCAGCCGCCGATGCTGCGCCCAAGCGACTTCTAGGCAGCCGGAACCGGGGCCGCAGCCGGAGCCTTCGAATACAGCTTGTTGACTCGCTCCGACATCTGCGCCCCCTTCGATACCCAGTAATCCACGCGTTCGCGCTTCAACTCGATGCTGGCAGGGTTGGTGCGGGGATTGTAAGTTCCCACCACTTCCACCGGCCGGCCGTTGCGCGCGCGCGCCTTCTCAATGACCACAATGCGATAGTGCGGTTGTTTGCGCGCACCCATGCGCGCCAGTCGAATCATTAACACGAGACGTATATCCTTGTTCCGGAAGAGTCCGGCGAGATCGAGACAAACTATTATTATGCAGGAGCTTAGAATGAATGGCAAGAGCCGGATAGGCAGTAGGGGCATCCTGAGCGGAGCCGCCTTTCAGTCGCAGCGAAGGATCTCGCGCTCCCACTCATGCCGGTCGAACTGCACACCAGGGCTTGAGGGTTCCGTCGCGAAAGAAAAAGGGCACAGACATCTAATGTCCGTGCCCCTATGTCGCGCGTGGAGTCTTTAAGCCACCTTTCTTTTTGGCACCGACGCTTGTCCCTTCGCAGCAGGCTTCGCCAGGAATTGCAGCAACGCGCCATTGACCTGTTCCGCATGAGTCCAGGCCACGTTATGCGGACCATCCTTTATCACCACCAGTTCGGCCCCTTTCACCAGCTTGGCAGTGCGCTCACCTGCGGCGGAAATGGGAACAATCCGATCCGAATCGCCATGAATGACCAATGTCGGCACGTCAATCCGAGCCAGGTCTTTGCGGAAATCTTCATGCCAGGTAGGCACGCACGCAACGCTCGCAAACGCCGACGAGATACAAGCAACATTCCAGCTGGCCCGAACCGCCTCCTCGCTGACGCGCTTGCCGAGCTGAACGTCGGTGTTGTAGAAGTTCTGGAAAAATCCGGTGAAGAACGCATACCGGTCGGCGGTCACCGCCTTCTGGATTCCCTCGAAAACTGCCCCATCTACGCCTTCCGGATTGTCGTCAGCCTTGAGCAGATAGGGTGGAACGCCGCTAATAATCACGGCCTTGCTCACGCCTTTCGATCCGTATTTTCCGATGTAGCGCGCGACCTCGCCGCCTCCCATCGAAAACCCAACCAGCACGAAATCGCGCAGCTTGAGCTGTGTCACCAACTTGTGCAGGTCGTCTGCGAATGTGTCGTAGTTATAGCCGGTCGTCGGCTGGCTGGACTTGCCAAAGCCGCGGCGGTCGTACGCGATCACTCGATATCCGGCATCGAGCAGCGCCGGCGTCTGTTTCTCCCACGACGCGCTGCTGAGGGGATACCCGTGAATCAGCACGATCGGCTGTCCCGAGCCGTGATCTTCATAGTAGAGGTGGATGGAAGTGGAATTTTCTTTGCCGACGTCAAGGTATGACATGGAGTGCCTCCTGAAATTGCGAAGAGAAGGATTCGTTACGAGTTGAGGGTTGCGCGCTTAATCAGATGTTATACCCGGCGCGGAGGATTCGCATCATCCCAAGGAAAATCCTCGTTCACGCCACGCCACTGGCGCTGCATGATTGGCGCTCATAAATTCGGCTCATGCGAATCACTTGCACTCGCATGAGCCGATATCAATCCACGCCGCACAAAAAACCGATTACTCGCCCACGGGCCCCGGCGTCTGCGCCGTGTTTTTCGGCAGTTCCGGAGCTTTGATGTAGCTCGCCGGAATCTCTCCGGTTAGCGAATCCATCCAGGCTTCAATCGACTTGACCTGCGTGTTCGTGAGAGTTACACCGCGCTGGTGCACGGCCATGTTGCGGATCGCCTCGTCGAGCGTTGCCACCGAGCCGTCGTGGAAGTACGGCCCCGTCTTTTTGATATTGCGCAGCGAGGGGACTTTAAAGACCATTTTATCCACCTCATCCTTGGTCCGCTGATAGACTCCCTGGTCTTGCTGGTTGGGCCACGGCTTCACCACGCCCAGTTTCTGGTAGCTCTCTCCGCCCACGTATGTGCCGGCGTGGCACCATTGGCAGCCAGTTGCGGCGAAGGTATTGAAGCCCTCTTTTTGCTCCTCGGTCAGCGCCGAGCGGTTTCCTTCGATAAAGGCATCCCACCTCGACGGCGTGACCAGCCCGCGCTCAAACGCTCCAATCGCCAGCGCCATGTTGTTGTAGGTCACCGGATCCTTTTCTTTGGGAAACGCCGCCTGGAATAGAGCCACATACTCCGGCATGGACTTGATCACCCGCACGGTCGCCGCATTGGAAGGCATCGCCATCTCCACCGGATTCAGAATCGGTCCTTTGGCCTGCTCCTCAACCGTGGGCGCCCGGCCATCCCAGAACTGGACGAAATGTCCTGCAGCGTTGTACACGGTCGGCGCATTGCGGGATCCCTTCTGGTTTTTAAAGCCGGTGGAAACAGGAGTGGATTGCGCTCCATATGCGTCCAGCGGATGGCAAGTATTACAGGAAATCTGCTGATTGGCCGACAGCCGCGGGTCGTAATAGAGGATTCTCCCCAGCTTAACCTTGGCCTCGGTCGAAGGATTGTCGGGCGATGCCATCACCACCGGAAGCGGCCCAAACATCTTCAACGCCTCGGCATTCACCTGCACCTTGCCGGGCGCCGAAAGCAGATACGTAACGGAAATTAGAATGAGTGCGAGTGACAGAGCGAACCAGCGAACGCGTGCACTGAAAACGGTCATAAGCGCCCCCTAACGGATCCCAGCCCTTATTCGACAAGCCGGGTACTTTCCCATATAGAGGGGGAGCGTAGAAATCTCAACGACAGTAATCACGCTGGCTTGTGAACAGAGTCACGCCGGAAGAGGGGTTGACAAGCGGGAGCGGAAAAGAGGAAAATCTTTCTGGGCGAATAAAAAGCGAAAACAAGTCGACTCGCCTCCGGGACTCGCACCGACCAGCCCCGGCGTTCCCTGATATTTTACGAGGATTTTATGTCTTCCGCAGTGGTTTCCACTTCGGCGGCCCTGGGCCGCCCTTTTATTTTTGATGCCGATTCCGAGCCCGAAGTGCGCCCTCTTCCCGGCGCGAACCAGACTTCAGAGAAAGCCCGTGTGGGAACAGCCGCCCCCGGCTGTCCGGTCGAGCGAAGCTCGACAGTCTTGCGGCGGCAGGCATCTCTTCAATCAGCAATCCAAGATCAACAATCAAAAATTCTCCCGGGAAGCGTCCTCCCAGCCTCGCAGCTCTCAATCCGCCCCACGCCGGAAATGGCCTCCACCGGCATTCTCGAATTTGATGCCCTGACCGGCGGCCTGCCCCGCGGATGCCTCACCGAACTCTGCGGCCCAGCCTCCTCCGGCCGCACGACAGTACTTTTAGCCGCGCTGGCCGCCGCCACCCGCCGCGGCGAATTCTGCGCTCTCATCGACGCCAGCGACGCCCTCGATCCCCACTCCGCAGCCGCCGCCGGCATCGATTTGGACCGTCTGCTCTGGGTCCGCTGCAACGAAAATTCACCAGGAAGGCACGGAGACACAAAGAAAAAAGAAAATCAGAAAAAAGGGTGCCCCATTTCTCGCGCGTCTTTGGCGCGAGAAGTGGGGATTTCATCTCAGTCTGCTTTCGATTTCGATCGCACCCCTTTGCATCAATCCGAGCACCGCCTCGAGCAGGTCCTCCGCGCGACCGACCTGCTGCTCGAAAGCGGAGGCTTCGGCCTCATCGTCCTCGACCTCGCCGATATCGCTGCGCAAGCCGCTCGCCACATCCCGCTGACCACCTGGTTCCGCTTCCGCCGCGCTGTCGAGCATAAGCTGACGATCCTGCTGGTCATCGAGCAACAGGCCATCGCCGGAAGCTGCTCGTCCCTGCTACTCCAGCTTGGAGTACTCAGTACTCAGTACTCGGTACTCAGTTCTCACGCAAGGTCCGATGATCAGCATCTGCAACCAGCGCACGCGCACCTGTTCGCTGGACTCAACATCAATGTGCAATTAACTCACTCCCGTCTGGAACGCAAACCGGCACGCGCGGTTGCGTTCGAGACCAAAACCGCATGGGCGGGATGAAACAACTCGCGCATGGAATGGAATTTTCAAATTACTCAATTGCCAAATTAAAAAATTACTCAATGATGTGTTCTTATGCCGTTCGCCTGCATCTACATTCCGAACTTCCCCGTAGCGGCCGCGCTGCGCGCTGAACCGGACCTGCAGGCGTATCCCATCGCGATTTTTGAAGGCAAACCTCCGCTCGAAAAAATTATCGCAGTCAACGAAAGGGCCCGCGCCCTGGGCATCTCTCCCGGCATGACCAAGGCCCAGGCCGAACTCTGCTCCGAACTTGCCTTGCGCCCGCGATCTTCGCTGCACGACTCATCTGCCCACGCCGCCCTGCTCGATTGCGCGCAGTCGTTCTCGCCTTGCCTGGAAGACACCGCCGCCGACACCGCTCTCATTGATCTCGCGGGCATGGAATCCCTTCTCGGATCGCTCCCGCAAATTTCCCGCGCCATCTCCGCTCGCGCCGTCGCAGTCGGACTCCAAGCCAATGTCGCCGTCGCTTCCAATCCCGACGCCGCCCTGCTCGCCGCCCGCGGATTTCCCGGTGTCACCGTCATTCCCCCCGGCAAAGAAGCAATGCAGCTCGGCCAGCTCGCGGTGGGTTTTCTATTCCACGACCATCTTGAAGGCGAAGAAAAAAAATCTGCCGACCACCTGCTGGAAACTCTGGAGCGCTGGGGCATTCGCAACCTGCGCGCCCTAGCCGCGCTGCCCCAAGTTTCTCTAAGTGAACGCCTCGGCCAGCAAGGCCTGCGCCTGCAGCAACTGGCCCGCGGCGCCGCCTCGCGCACTCTGGTTCCAGTCGAACCCCCGCTGGTCTTCGAAGAAGCCATCGAGTTGGAACATCCTATCGTCTTGCTCGAGCCCCTGGCCTTCCTGCTGAATCGTCTGCTCGAACAAATCTGCGCTCGTCTTGGCTCGCGCGCTTTGGCGACGCAAGAACTGCGCCTCACCCTGGAACTGGAAGTTTTCCATCAACCATCAAAAATCAACTATCAACCATTTCTTCGCACGCTGCGCCTGCCCCTTCCCATGCTCGATGCCAAAGTTTTCCTGAAACTGCTGCAGCTCGATCTGAACGCGAATCCCCCCGGTGCACCGATCGTGAAGATCCACCTCGCCGCCGAACCCGCCCGCCCACGCTCGGCGCAAGGAGGCTTGTTCCTTCCTCCATCACCCGAACCGGAAAAGCTGGAACTCACTCTCGCCCGCATCGCCGGCATGGTGGGCGAGCACAAAGTCGGAGCGCTCGAACTGCTCGACACGCATCATCCCGAGGGATTCCGCATGCGTCGCTTTGTCGCCGAAGTCGCGCGCAAAACTCCGCAGAAAGAAAATTCGGATTCGTCAGCGGTCGGTTCAGCCATAGCAAAATCCGCGGTTACTGCCCTGCGCCGCTTCCGCCCACCGCTGCGTGTGCATGTGGCTTTGGAAAACGGCGAGCCCGCGCGCGTGATCTGCCCTAAGAAAAAAGAGGCGCAAGGCGATGTCCTCTGGAAGGCCGGCCCGTGGCGCTTCTCCGGCGATTGGTGGGAACACGAAGCCTGGTCCCGCGACGAATGGGACCTCGCCTTGCAAAACGGCGACACCATCGCCCTTTACCGCCTGGTGCACGACCTGCTCGCCGGCGCCTGGTTCGTGGAAGGAATGTATGACTGAAGGAATTGAGCCATTGAGTGATCGTCCCATCGATTCATTTAAACAATCACTCAATGACTCAATATCTTAATGACTCAATGTATATCGAACTTCACGCCCGCTCTGCTTTCAGCTTTCTCGAAGGCTCTTCCCTGCCTGAGGAGTTGATCGGCGTGTGCGCTCATTCCCACATGCCAGCTATGGCGCTGCTCGACACCGACGGCGTCTACGGCGTCCCACGTTTCCACCTCGCCGCCAACAAAATCGGCCTCAAGGCGCACATCGGCGCAGAAGTCACATGTGAACAGCTAAACAATGTCATCCTGAGCGGAGCTAGTGCTTCACGAAGTGAAGCACTGGCGGAGTCGAAAGATCCCTACTCCCGTCAGTCTGCCAAGGGATTAGGGATTCCTCGCCCCGCTCGGAATGACAAATCCGCGGGGAATGACAGAACATTCCGTCTCCCCCTTCTCGTCGCCTCCCGTCCCGGCTACCAGAATCTCTGCCGCCTGATCACCAAAATGAAGTTGCGCGCCAAAAAAGGCGAGGGTGCCGTCACGCAAGAAGAATTGCAAGAGCACGCCGAAGGACTCATCTGCCTCACCGGAGGCGACGAAGGCCCGCTAGCCTCGGCCCTGCAGAAAGGCGGTTCTGCTGCAGCCCGCGACCAATTCGATCATCTAGTCGGCATCTTCGGCCCTAACAACGTCTACGTCGAACTCCAGCGCCATTTCCACCGCGAAGAAGAATCCCGCAACCGCATTGCCATCGACCTGGCCCGCTCGCTCTATCTTCCTCTGCTCGCCACCAACGGAGTCGACTACGCCATCCCCAAAGCCCGTGAACTCTGTGATGCCTTCACCGCCATCCGGCATCACAAAACTCTTTCCACCGCCGGACGCCTGCTCACCCGCAACGCCGAGCGTCACCTGAAATCTCCGCAGGAAATGCAGCAACTGTTCGCCGATCTGCCGGAAGCCATTGCCAACACACAACAACTTTCCAACCGCCTCGAATTCACGCTCAACGATCTCGGCTACGAATTCCCGCGCTACCCCGTCCCGGAAGGCGAGACCATGAATTCCTTCCTGCGCGAGCTCGCCTGGGAAGGTTTCCGCAACCGTTACGGCCGCTCCTCGCACGACATGCAGGCCAAAGCCCGCCGCCAGATCGAAAAAGAGCTAGCCCTCATCGAAAAGCTGAAACTCGCCGGATATTTCCTCATCGTCTGGGACCTGGTCCGCTACTGTCGCGAGCAAAACATTCTCGTGCAGGGCCGCGGCTCCGCCGCCAATAGCGCCGTCTGCTACTCGCTGGGCATTACCGCGGTTGACGCCGTCGGCATGGAACTGCTTTTCGAGCGCTTTCTCTCCGAAGAGCGCGGCGAGTGGCCTGACATCGATCTCGACCTGCCCAGCGGCGACGAGCGCGAAAAAGTTATTCAGTACGTCTACAAACGCTACGGCGAACGCGGCGCCGCCATGACCGCCAACGTGATCACCTATCGCAACCGCATGGCCGCGCGCGAAATGGGCAAGGCGCTGAGATTCGATCCCGACACGCTGGCCAAAATTTCCGCCGCCGTGGCCACCTGGGAATTTCGCGACGAAAACGACGCCCTCGACCGCCGCTTCCGCGACGCCGGACTCGACCTCTCCCATCCTCGCCTGCGCAAATATTACGAACTCTGCCTCGCCGTCCAGGATCTGCCGCGCCATCTTGGCCAGCACTCCGGCGGCATGGTCATCTGCCAGGGACAACTCGATTCCGTCGTCCCGCTCGAACCCGCCTCCATGCCCGGCCGCGTCGTCGTGCAATGGGACAAAGAAGATTGCGCCGACATGGGCATCATCAAAGTGGACTTGCTCGGCCTCGGCATGATGGCCGTGCTCAAAGATTCCATCGAACTCATCCGCGATCACTATCACGAAGAAGTTGATCTGGCGCACCTTCCGCAAGACGATGCGCCGGTATATTCCGCGCTGCAGCAAGCCGATACCGTCGGGCTTTTTCAAGTGGAAAGCCGCGCGCAGATGTCCTGCCTGCCGCGCCTCCGCCCCGTACGCTTCTACGACATCGTGGTGCAAGTCGCGATCATCCGCCCCGGCCCGATCGTCGGCCAGATGGTGAATCCGTTTCTCCAGCGCCGCCAGGGACGCGAAGAAGTCACGTATGCCCATCCCTCGCTCGAACCAGTACTCAGCCGCACGCTCGGCGTCCCGCTTTTTCAGGAGCAACTGCTGCGCATCGCCATGATCGCCGCCAATTTCAGCGGAGGCGAAGCCGAAGAACTCCGCCGCGCTATGGGATTCAAGCGTTCCCAGGCCCGCATGAAAGAGATCGAAGCCAAACTCCGCGCCGGCATGACACAAAACGGAATTTCCCCCAAAGCGCAGGAAGAAATCATTCTTTCCATCACCTCGTTCGCGCTCTACGGATTTCCCGAATCCCACGCCGCCAGCTTCGCCCTCATCGCCTATGCCAGCGCCTACCTCAAGTGCCACTACCTCGCGGCATTCACCGCGGCGCTGCTCAACAATCAGCCCATGGGTTTCTATTCCCCCGCAACCATCGTGAAAGACGCCCAGCGCCACGGCCTGAAACTGCTGCCGGTAGATGTGACGAGATCGGAGTGGAATTGCAAGCTGGAAGCGGTCAGCTCTCAGCCATCAGCTATCAGCAAACTCGATGAAATTGTTGCGGGTGAGATCGTCGATCGATCAAACCAGTCCCGTCAGGGACGGCATTCATTAGCCCGGCACGTAAGTACCGGGGAAGCAAAAAAAGAATGGAACGAGCCCCGCAGGGACGGCACTAAACTTGGCGATAATGGCAGCGTCACAATCGCCCTCCGCATGGGTCTTCGCTACGTCCGTGGCTTGCGCGAGGAAGCTGGCCAGGCGTTGCTCCGCGAGCGCGCAAAAGCTCCCTTTAACTCCATTCACGACCTCACTCGCCGCGTTCCCGAACTCCGCAAAGACGAACTTACGACCCTTGCCGAAATCGGAGCCCTGAATGCAGTTTCAAGTTTCGAGTTTCCAGTTTCGAAAAAATTGAGGGCCGTGAACGACACATCCCACTCGAAACCTGAAACTCGAAACTCGAAACTCAGAACCCACCGCCGCGACGCCCTCTGGCAAGTCGAACGCGCCGTCCGCCCTTCCGGCCCGCTACTCGAGCAACACACCGAACTCGACTCCCCATCTCCTCTCTCGCCCATGAACCACGAAGAGCGCCTGGTCGCCGACTTCCACGGCACCGGACTCACCGTCGGCCCGCATCCCATGGCCTACCGCCGCGAGTGGCTCAATGCCATGGGCATTCGCCGCGCCAGCGAACTGCGCGATCTCCCCACCGGCAAGCGTCTCCGCATCGGAGGTTGCGTCATCACCCGCCAGCGTCCCGGCACTGCCAAAGGATTTGTGTTTTTAAGTTTGGAAGATGAAACCGGAGTGGCCAACGCCATCGTCCGCCCCGATCTGTTTCACGAGAATCGCCTGCTGCTCACGAGCGAACGATTCTTAGCCATAGAAGGCATCCTGCAAAATCAGGACAACGTAATCTCCGTCCGCGCCG
>DASYYT010000077.1:0-13783 GCA_035949755.1 Candidatus Sulfotelmatobacter sp. | reverse complement strand
CGGCCGCTTCAGCGTGACGCAGGAAAAAGGGGTTCACGCCTTTCACCGCATGTACGCCCAAATGATGAGTCGAAGCTGATTCTCGCCCGCCGGTGGCCGAAAACCACCAGGGTTGGCCGAGCCCGGCCAATTCCAACCTTTTCGACCCTTTTCCTGTCATGGAAGATCTTTCGAGTTGTTGAAAACAAATAACTTATGCCTCCATGAATTTTGGGGATTTGGCATGGCGCTTGCCACTGCAGGTTGGGATTTCTTATGCGGATTTACCAAGACAAGTTCGGCTTCATGGGGTGTGCCATGAAAAACATATTGACAACCAAATTGGCGGTCTTAGTTCTGGCGTTGTCAGGGGCGCTTTCGATTGGCGCGTTTGCGCAGACCACGGACGAGGGTAACGGTCCATCGGAGCAGCCCAGCGCGCCCATGGAAATGGGCCAGGGCCAGGATCAATCTTCCGGTGCGCAGCCGATGGACTCGCAGTCGCCGGACGCGCAGGGGCCCGATATGAACGAGTCGGACACGCAGCCCACCGAGGCGCAGCCCGGCGGTCCCTCCGGTGAAGCGCCGGCTCGCACCGATCAGGGCGTGGCTCGCGTCAGCCTGATTCATGGCGATGTGTCGACGCAACGCGGCGACTCGGGCGACTGGTCGGCGGCGGTATTGAATCAACCGGTGATGGGCGGCGACAAGGTTTCGACCGGCGATGACGCCCGCACTGAATTGCAACTCGACTTTGCCAATACTCTTCGGCTCGGTCCTCATACCAAGGTCAACGTTGCCACTCTCACGCAGAAAAATATTCAGGTTCAATTAGCGGAAGGCTTGATCAACTACACGGTCTCCAAAGACAGCGAGGCCGAACCCGAGATCGACACGCCGAACGTTGCCATTCATCCGGCGCATCACGACGGCGTGTTTCGCATCGAGGTCCAGCCCGACGGCGACACGGTCGTGATCGTTCGCCAGGGCGAGGCCCAGATTTCCACTCCGCAGGGCAGCACCGAAGTTCGCAGCGGAGAAATGGCCACCATTCGCGGCGACGCCAATTCGGCGCAATACAAGATCGCCTCTGCTCCCGATCGCGATGATTGGGATCGTTGGAATAGCGACCGAGATCACATCATCCGCGATGCCAGTTCATGGCGTCACACCAATCGCCGCTACACCGGGACGCAGGACCTCGACGCCTACGGTCAATGGCGCAACGTTCCCGATTATGGCGACGTCTGGTATCCCAATGAGTCCGACGACTGGGCTCCGTATCGTGATGGCAACTGGGTCTACGAGCCTTACTACGGATGGACTTGGGTTGGCTACGAGCCTTGGGGCTGGGCGCCTTATCACTATGGCCGCTGGATGTATGCCGATGGCGGCTGGGGATGGTGGCCTGGACCGGTGTGGGCTGGTTACAACCCGTTCTGGGCGCCAGCTTATGTCTCGTTCTGGGGTTGGGGCGGCGGGTTTGGGTTTGGAGTCGGCTTCGGTTGGGGTGGCTGGGGAGGCTTTGGCTGGCTGCCGCTCGGCCCTTGCGACTGGTTCCACCCATGGTGGGGCGGATATGGCGGGCGCTTCGGCTGGGTCGGCCGTGGAGGCTGGGGAAACCATGGAGGCTGGGGACGCTACGGCGGGATCTCTCCTTTGCATGGGGGAACCCGGTTCTCGAACGTAAACAATATTCACAACAATCACATTCTCCGTGCCATGTCTACGGTGCACGCAGGACAGTTTGGCGCGGGTAGGGTGAGGGCGATGGCCGCCACTCGCCAACAGATCAATGGCGCGCACATGATGGCAGGCAATCTGCCGGTGGTTCCTACGCACGCCAGTCTCTCTGCCAGCGGGCGTGCTGCCGCACCGTCGACAATGCGCAATGGCGGCTCCCAGCATTTCTTTGGAACGCATAACAACATGGCTCGGCCAGTCTCGTTCCGGCAGCAGACTGCGAGTCTGAGGCAAACGATGCAGCGGAACCATGTGGGCGCGATTCCTGCCGGCGGCCGCTCGAATACTGAGTTCGCGGCTCGCAGCAGGAACTCGATCGCGCGGCCCAGTGCTGGCATTCCGGCCAATCGCGATACGAATAACTTCGGCAACCGTAACACGACAGCGCGGGCTTCGGCAGGTTCCAGCGCAAACCGCGGATCGTTCGGCAACCCGAACTCCGCTAACCGCTCCAACGCCATGCCGAACTCCAGGGCCGGCTCGCAGGGTGGATATCGTCCATTCACTCCGCCGAACTCGAATACGCGTTCGCCCGAATCGGGCTTTGCCGGTTCACGGACCCAGCAAGCCGGGCCGTCGCAGTCCGCAAATCGCGGCGGATTCCGTCCGTTTACTCCTCCCAGCAGCAACGCCCGCGCGCCGCAATCCGGCTTTGCGGGTTCACGGGCGCCACAATCCAACGCGGCCGAGAGCCGTGGCGGATATCGCCCGTTCACGCCGCCCAGCAGCCAGTCCTCTCGCGGTGAAATGAGTGCGCCCAATTCGCGCAGCGGCGGCAGCTACTGGAATCGCACAGCGCCTAGTTCTCCCGCGCGCGGCGGGTATTCTGGCGCCTACCGAGGCAGCGGCTCCTATCGGCCGCAATTGGATATGCGTCAACCCATTGCCCGGACGCCATCCTATGGCGGCTACGGCGGCTATCGCGCGCCCAGCTACGGCGGATCGCGAGGAGCTCCCAGTTATGGCGGCTCTCGTGGAGCACCCAGCTATGGCGGCGGACGTAGCTATGGTGGTGGTGGCGGCCACGCTCCGAGCGGTGGCGGGCACTACTCGGGCGGCGGTGGTGGACACTTCGGCGGCGGAGGTGGTGGCCATTCCGGAGGTGGCGGCGGTGGGCACTCCGGCGGAGGTGGTGGTCATTCCGGCGGTCATCGCTAGAAATTGGCAGTCTGGCAAGCAACAAGTTGTTGTAAATGAAGTGAAGGTCAGAGGCGAGAAGGGCGTGCTTGGCGGCACGCCCTTACTCATTTCAATGCGCGGTTCAAGGTTTCAGAGTTTCAAGGGATTCACCGTTCCAACTTCTGCAATCTGCAATAACCTTGAAGGTTCGAGACCTTGAGACTCTGAGACTTTGAAACCTTGAAAGCTTGAAAACCTTCTCACGGATGCACATACGCCGGACTATCCGGTTCCGGGGGATCGTAATCGTGCCCATATTTGTTTTTGTGCGCCAGCAAAATGTCGGATTCGGCCAGAGTGAAGCTGCCCAGGGTGGTTTCCTTCGGACCGACGGTGATCTCCCGGCTGGCAGCATGCAGTTCATCGGCCGATACGGCCGAATGAAAGATCTGCAGCTCATACCGGCCCGGCGGAACGTTTGGAATGCTGGCCTCCCCGCGCATGTCGGAAATGGCATAGTAGGGCGTCGCCAAAGCGATTACGACGGCACTCATCTCCGCATGGATATTGCAGAAGATGAAGGAAATGCCGGGCCGGTCGAATGTGACGAAGCGCGTAGTGCCACTTTCGTAGAGCCCCAGATCAAAACGCTTGCCTTCAAAGAGCGAAAATACGTTGTGAAAGAAGGGATCGCGATTGGGGAACTCTACTTTTCCCCCAACTGGAATGACCAGGAGCGAAGGATGAAAGCTCTTGTTCTTCTGCACCAATTTTGGAATGTTTGATCGGTCCTGCCGAGGCGGATCCACCGTCGTACCAACCGGCGTCAACCAGATCACCGCTTTGGACGCATCTTTCAAGTGATGGCCGTTCTTGGTCAATTCGATGTGCGCCTTCAGCGGCGCTTGCTGGGCCGAGGCCGCCATCGACAACGTGAGGAGCGCCCAAACCAAAAGTCGTAGATGCAGAAATCGAGTCATCAAAAAAGAATTCCTACCGCCAGATTTACCTGATTCGTGGACGAGCTATCGCTATAGACGGGGAAGGTGCGCAATCTTCTTAACTCCGCCGAAAATAATAGGTCCGAGCGCGGCCGAAACACGATGTTACCCAAAGCTCCGCGATTACGACCCACGATTGGGGAAAAGTTGTTGGCATCAATCGCAAATCCGCGCACATCGCCGGCAAACGCATTGTCCTCGGCGAAGACGCCATTCAGTTCGACCTTCGGGGTGACTTGGACCTTGAGTTGGCCCCATCCGCCGCTCGAGTCCAGAGCGCGAATAGGAGCCACACCGTACTTCGGACTGCCGCCATAAACGATGCTGCGCCCCGCGGCGCCGCCTAATCCGCCGACCCCGCGACCGCGATAAAACTCACCCGACAACGACAGCCGCGATCCCAACGGGACCTGCCAGTCCGCCATCCCAGCCCAGGCGTCGACGTAGCGTCCCCAACTCCAGTCCTGGCGGCCGTAGTAGCCGGCCATTGCGAAGCTCAGGGCATGCTCATGGATGGGATGGGACCAGGCCGTGCGCAGTGCATAGGCCGGTTGCCCCGATTGTTCACCGGCCTGCGGGTAGCGGTAAAACGGATCGGAAGGGAACTCCCAATCAAGATTGTCCAATACGCCGGCCTGCACGGTCACCGTTTGCTGGTCCGATAACTCGAAGCGATGCTCCACCCGAAGCTGCGGCGTCCAGGCCCACAGGTTCCCGGCATAGCCGAAAGTAGGCGTCGCCAGCGAAGCAAACGATGTCGGGCTGAGCGGGGAAATGAACAACGAGTCCTGGCCTGCCACCACGGAGGAATGTTCCCAATCCAGGCGCACGCTGGCGGTCTGCAGTCGCGCGATTCCAAAATTGACTCCGTTGCCGGTGGTCGGAAAGCCGCCCGCAAAATCCATCTGAATGTCGGCGGAGGTTTTCGCCCCCGCTACATTCGGCCCAAAAATTTCCAGCCCCAGTTCGGATTGCCGCAGGGTGGCGCCAATCGTTGCCAGCGGCGAACCGGGATCCACCGGTTCTGACATATCGGGGAAATCGACGCTATTGGAGCCTCCTACATCACGGAACGCATTCATCAGGATGATGCCATGCAACCGGGCGCGATACTTGGAAGCGGTTTCGACTTTGGTCTGATACTGTTCATCAATTTTCGAATTCATTAAAGAAGAAGATTCCTCCAGCTTCTCGATCCTTCTTTCCATGGACGGGCCCTGCGTGGCCGCGGGAGTGGCGGGCGCAGAAGCGGCTGCAGTGGATTCACTCTCCGGCGCCGATTTCGCCAGGGCCTCGGAATTCGCGGCAGACTGCTCCAGCAAGGTGCGCGTGGCCGTGAGATCCTGGCGCAGTTGCTTCATCTCGGCGCGCGACTGCGCATTTTCCTCTCGCATCTGTTCCACCAGCGTGCGCAGTTGCTGGAGCTGGTCTTGCAGTTCGCGGACAGAACTGCCTATATCGGAAGGGGCGGCCGATGCGATCGGCGCTTGCTGCGCCGGGCTATAAAAGCTGAACAAAACCACCGAAGCGGCCGTGAGCGCAGCCCCGCGGAACGCAGAGGTCCGATGCATGTTCACGCTGTCCTCCTACATCCTCCAGGGTGGGCACATGGGAAGACCAGAACTGTGCTACGTCCCCGGATGTGCGAGCGAATTCTGGCTGGCGTTCTCTGTCGCCGCCGGAGTTGCGGATATCCCAAGAGCGGGCTCGGCAGCGTCGCGCAATCCCGGCTGCAGGAGAGCAGGCAAGACAATGCGAAAGACTGTCTTCGCTTGCGCGCTCCGCTCCACCATGATCTCGCCCCCGTGATCTTGAACAATTTTTTGCACTACGGCCAATCCCAGGCCGGTGCCGTTTTGTTTTCCGTAACTGACAAACGGATGGAACAACCGCGACCGGATCGACTCGGCAATACCGGGGCCATTGTCGGCAATCTCGATGGTGATTGCCCCGGAAACTTCGCAGGCGGTGACTTCCACTTTGCCCCCCGCCACTGGAGAGGCTTCGCAAGCGTTCAACAGCAGATTGTACAGTGCCCGCTCCAGCTTGCGCGGATCGAACCATCCTGATACTTGCGGGTCACACAAGATGTCGATGGAACGGTTGTGATGCCGCGGGTGCAGGCGAACCGCCTGCACCGCCCGCTGGATGGTCTCCGACATGTTGCTGTACGCCGGAGTCAGCGATTCGCGGGTGCGCGCGAACTCGAGTAAGGAATCGATCAGGTCCGTCATCAGATTTACTCCCGTTCGCACCTCTTGATACAACTCCTCGCGCTGTACCGGTGTGAGATGGCTATCGCACAGGAACTCGGAATTGGCGACGATGGCCGCCAGAGAATGGCGCAGGTCATGGGAGATGGAACTGGCCATGCGCCCGATGGTCGCCAGTTGTTCGGACTCCAGCAAATCGCGCTGGCTTTTGAGCAGGCTGGCGCGCATGCGATCGAAGGCGCGAGTAAGTTCCGCAACTTCATCTCCGCCGCGGGAATCCAGCGGGTGGTGGAAGTCTCCCACCTCCAGCGCGCGTACTCCGGCGACCAGATTCCCGAGCGGCCGCGTGAAGGTGTGCGAAATAAAGAAAACCAATCCGCTGCCGACCAGGATCGCTGCCAGCCCCAGCAACACCAGATAGCGGTTCAGTTCACTCAGGAAATGGGTTGCCTGATCGTAAGAGCCGAGGACACTCAAGCGGACCGGCAGCGAAGGTGAACCCGATAAATCGAGCGAAGTTGCCAGAAAACGTTCTTTTCCGATCTCGATGTCTCGCGGTTGTTCCTGAACCGAACCCGTGACCAGCGCCTGAAGGTTCTGGCCGCGCACTTGATCGGCGGGTAGCGTGGTGGCGACCACTTCGTTTCCGTACGAGAACGCCACCTGGCTGCCTGCTACCTTGCTGACTGAACCGGCTAACCGGTTGTCGATTTCGTAACCGATGACGAGGAAGCCCAGCAACGTGCCATCGGTCCGCGAACCGCGGTAGATGGGCTCGATGAACGTCTGGTATAGCTGATGGTCGCCCAGCCACCAGTGGCTCGTTTCAGAGCCCTCTTCGTCTAGAGATTGCTGAAAATATTTCTCGGCCGCATCGCGGGTGAATCCCGGGGTCTTGGTGTGGAGAGCCACCACCTTGCCGCCACGATCCACCAGCACAAATAGATCGTTCTTGGCGATTTCCCAAACCGATCGGGAAGCGTCCTGAACCGTCACCGGATCCGGGCTGGTCATGATGGCGCGAGTAATGGGCAGGTCGGCCAGCAGCGCCACGTCGCTGGTGAGCATCATCTCCCGTTCGTGCCGAAAATCCTGAAAGGCGGCGACTGAGTTTCGCAGATTGCCCGCAATGCTCTGCCGGACATTATTCTCCACGCTGCGCTGTACCAGCAGCAGGCTGGTGGTGGTCAGCCCGGCGGTGATGAGCAGCATGGAGAGCAGAAAACGCGTTCGCAGGCGTGGACGGGGAAGTTTTGCTGCGCCCGCGGACGGAGGGCTCACGGTCTCGATTGATGGGTTCACAGAATCAGCGGACGAACTTATATCCCATGCCATGTACGGTGCGGAAGTGTACCGGACTGGACGGGTCTTTCTCCAGTTTCTGACGCAATTTCAGGATGTGATTGTCCACCGTCCGCGTGGAAGGATAGTTCTGGTAGCCCCATACCTCGTTCAGCAATTCGTCGCGGCTGATGACCCGATCCGCATTGTGCACCAGAAACTGAAAAGTCTTGAACTCCTGGGCCGTCAAAACTACGGGCTTGCCGTCGCGCTTGACTTCCATTTTTTTGAAGTCGGCGGAGATGTCGTCGAATGCCACAAGCTGGACCTCGGGCGTGCGCGTGGTGTGGCGCAAGGCAGCCCGAACCCGCGCCAGCAGTTCGCGGGGGCTGAAGGGTTTCGTAACGTAATCGTCGGCGCCCAACTCGAGCAGCAGGACTTTGTCGGAGACGTCGCTGGCTGCGCTCAGTACCACAATCGGCAGCGCCGGGGCTTGCGCCTTGATCTCCTTGCACACGTCGCGGCCGGAGACTTTGGGTAAACGAAGGTCCAGCACAACGGCGGTGGGGGCGCACGACCGGAAACTCTCGATCGCCGACTTCCCGTCTGGCTGGATTTCGACCGCGTATCCCTCGGTCTCAAAAAGCCGCCGCAATGCTTTTTGCACCGCCGGATCATCCTCGACCACGAGAATACGGCCGCCAGACCGCGGCGTAGCTACCGGATTCATCACTTTCGCAACATTGAGCGGAGTTGCCAGATTCCCCATAGATTTTTACCCGGGAGGATTTCGACGCCTTCCCCATCGCTTCTTTGCCAGCGACCCGACCCCTGCAGCTTACAACGGTTTGACGACGATCAGCGAGAATGGATGCGCCTTTTTGACATTCTTTTTACAAATACCGTTTTCGGCAAACCCGGTTACGGAAGCCCATTTGCAGCGTGAGGCTCAACTTTGGCGGCCAATCTGGCAAGCATGCGAACGCACGCCGCACCGAGCTTTGGAGCAGAAGCGTAAGTTCTGAACAACCATCCGCCGGTGTCGTAGAATTGGAATCTTGCCTGTCCTGCCCGAGCTAGACGATCTGATTGTGGTGCTGGTGCGCCCGCGCAATCCTCTGAACATCGGTGCCGCGGCCCGCGCCATGAGCAATTTTGGGGCGCGCCATTTACGCCTCGTGAATCCCTACGCCCTCGCTTTCCGCGATGCCCGCTCCGCGGTGGGGGCGGCGGCAATGCTTAAAAAGGCGGAGGAATTCGAAACTCTCGATGACGCCGTTGCCGATTGCTCGCTCGTCATCGGCACCACCGCGGTCGGGAAGCGAAGCCTGCCGCATCCCCCGCGAAGTCTGGATGAAGAAGTTGGGAAATCCGTCCGATCAGCCCTGCGCAATAGCCGGGTTGCGGTTCTGTTTGGCTCGGAAAAGACTGGCCTTTCTAACCAGGACTTCAGCCGCTGCCATTGGCTGTGCCGGATCCCCACCCAGGAAGCCAACATCTCGATGAACCTGGGCCAGGCCGTTGCAGTTTGTTTGTACGAAATAGCGAGGAGCTCGTCATCCGAATCGCCTGCCGAAAAGATCGAACCGGCCTCCGCGCGCCAAACCGAAGAGATTACCCAGGGTCTGATGGACGCGCTTCGCATCAGCGGCTACGTGAAGCCGGGAACCGATGCCATGTTCGAGAAGAAAACCCGCCAACTCATCCTGCGCTTCCGACTGCAGGCCTATGATGCCAAGCTCCTTCTCGGAATGGTGAGGCAGATCGGATGGAAACTGCGGCAGCCTCTGAAGCGCTAGCGGGCGAGTCGCTGCGCAGAAGCCTGCGTCGAAGTTCTTCGGAAGCGAAACTGCAACAACCATGCGCTCGTCGCCGGCTGCCCATCCGTCGCAGGCGGAGCAAATTCCCAGCGCTGCGCGGCGGCTAAAGCTTTGCCGGCGAAGTATCGGCTAGGACCGGCAGTCTTTAGCTTTGCCGTCCTCACCTTTCCTGAAGAATCCACCTCCACCCGCACGGTGACCTTGATCGTTCCGGTGATCGTATTCTTGGCGCTCTGCGGAATTTCAGGAATAACCTGGTGCGTCACTCCTGCCGAAGGCGGCGTCTCCGTCTTCGGCGCTGCGGCTGATTCGCGTGCAGGCGACGTTGGCACCGCAGTTTGAGCTGCCGGCTGGGGCGTCCCGTCTGAGTTTTGAGCCGGCGCGCTCTTGCCGCGCGACCAGACAACTCCTACGACGACCAGTGCGGCCACCAACAACACCAGAGCAATCGCCAACCATGGCCGCCGCTCCGCTGGCGGTCGCGAGGCGGGCAACGTCTTCGGCCGGTTTGGCAACGGCTCCGGCTTGTGCGGCACCGATCGTGCCGGAGGTTGCAACCTGGCCCGAATCTGTTCCAAAGATGAACGCCGTTTCGGATCCAGTTGCAGGCATTCCCTCACGATCCCGCGATACGGTTCCGGGATAGTCTCCGGCAGGCTGGGATTGCCGATGGCGGTGTGCTCGGCAATGGTGACATTCTGCGTGATCGCCGCCACCAGGGTTACGCCCACCGACCACACATCGCTTGCCGGAGTGAGAATGCCCGCTGCAGTTTCGGGCGCGTCGTAGACGTCTCGGCGTCTGCGCGTCTCAGTGGCTTCGGCCTGCGCAGTCATTTGATCCGACGAAAGCTTCAGTTGGTCGCCAACCGCCAGTACGTTCGACGGCTTGATGCGGCCATGCACGAATCCCAGCCCGTGAAGATAGGAAATCGCGTCGAGCAGCGGAGGAAGCAGTTCCGACACCTCGGCAGATGACAGTGGCCGCTGGGGAAGAATCTGTGAGAGATCTTCCTCGGCGTATTCCATCACGGCGTAAACCAAAGGTGTGTCATCCACCAGGCAACGCCCCACTTCGAAGATTTGAATGAGATGAGGATGAGAAAGCTTCGCCGCGGTCCGAAGTTGCGCCACCCCTTCGACTGCATCTTCCCCCTGCAGTTCGATGAGCTTGATTGCGGCCTTCTGCGCTTTGTGCCCCGGCAACTCGGTCAGGAAAATCGCGGTGTGCTCGGTGCCGCCGAGCAATTGGATGAGGGGAAACTTCCCCTCCACCACCTGGCCTTCCCACATTTTCCACGATTCAGGTTTGCCCATGAACGGCTTCCGCGAACCATCATTCTATGCCATTGCTTCGCCAAGCGGCAGATCCAGAGGTTCGCGGGCCCGTCATTTTGAACGGCGGCTTTCGTCTGCGGCCCGATGCCGGCGATTCGCTTTCGTGCGGTACCATAGCAAGTCGCCGGAACTGCCCGGCGGAGGTTGAGCTTGGCATTCAGCACGGAAAAATCAAGGCAGGCCTACGAACGCACGCTCGGCGTGCTGATCGAGGCCAGCAGTTCCTCTTCGCGCGGACCGGCGAATTTCGGCAAGTACCCCGTCTTCATGCAGCGCGCCCACGGCTCCCGCATTTATGACGTCGACGGCAACGAATACATCGACTGGATGATGGCCTTCGGCGCTCTGCCGCTGGGCCATGCTCATCCAGAAATCGTGGAGGCGATCACCGAAGCTGCCAGCACCGGTGCGCACTTCGCCACCGCGACTCCCGTTGAGCTCGAAGTCGCCGAGATGATTCAGAAGATGGTGCCCAATGCCGAGCGCGTGCGCTTCGCCAACACTGGAACCGAGGCCATGATGGCCGCCATCCGGCTGGCCCGCGGCGTTACCGGACGCCCGAAGATTCTCAAGTTCGAGGGGCACTACCATGGCTGGCATGATGACGTGCTGGTCAGTTCCAACGTGCTGTCCACGGCGGCTCTCGGACTTCGCACCGATCCCGTGAAGATTCCCGATAGCTCCGGCCTGAATCGCACGGCGCTGGACGACACCATCGTGGTCGCATGGAATGATCTGCCTGCGCTGGAGCGCGCGATTGCAAATCATCCCGGCCAGATTGCGGCGATCATCACCGAAGGCGTCATGGCCAACATGGGCGTGATTCCCCCGGCCGATGGATACCTGCCAGGACTGCAGAAACTGGCGCGGGCCAACGGAATCATTTTTATCCTTGACGAAACCGTGACCGGATTCCGCATCGCTCCCGGCGGATGCCAGGAGCATTACAAGTTGTGGCCCGATCTGGTCACATTCGGCAAAGCGCTGGGATGCGGCTTGCCGGTGGCCGCGCTGGTGGGCCGCGCCGAAATTATGGACGCGCTGCAATGGGGAGGCGTGCTGCACTACGGCACGCACAACGGCTCGCGCATCGGAATGTTCGCCGCCCGCGCGAACCTGCGGGTTCTGACTCGCGACAAGAACGCCTCGTTCCGCCACACGTGGAGCATGGCAGAGAAAATTTGCGGGGGCTTGAAGCGGTTGTTGCGAAAGAAAGGCCGGCCGGCAATCGTGCAAAATGTCGGGCCGATGTTTCAGGTAATGTTCACCGGCGAGCGTGCGATTCGCGACTACCGCGACTTTTGCCGGCACGTCGACCGCGCCGCCTTCCAGAAATTCGTGCTGGCGCTGTTTCCCCAGGGAGTGTATGCCTCGCCCTCGGCGGCCTTGCATTCGATTGTGACGCTGGCACATACGGAGAAAGATGTTGATCTCACGCTTGAGGCCGCGGCCAAAGCTCTGGATGACACCAAAACACGAGAATGACTAACCCGATCAAGGTCGCCGCACGCGCAGCCCGATTGCTCTCGCTCGAAAGCAAAGTTGCGGTCGTGACCGGCGGCGCGTCCGGGATCGGGCGCGGCATTGCGCTCCGTCTGGCGGAGATGGGAGCTTCCGTCGCCGTTCTCGACATCAATGACACCGCCGCGAAAAAAACCGCGGCCGAGATTGAAGCGCAGGGTGGGCAAGCATTGTCGGCCAAGTCCGACGTTGCACGGGCCTCCGATTGCCGTCACGCGATCGAGACGGCCTTAAGGAAGTGGAGCAAGATCGATATCCTGTGCAACTGTGCCGGCATCGCAATTCGCAAAGACGTGGTCGAGTTGAGCGAGGAAGAATGGGACCGCGCGCTGGACGTGACGCTCAAGGGAGTCTATCTGCTGTCGCGCGAAGTCATCCCGCACATGATCCGCAACGGCGGAGGCAGCATCATCAACATCGGCTCAGGATGGGGACTCAAAGGAGGGCCGCGGGCTGGGTCTTACTGCGCCGCCAAGGGCGGAACCGTCAACCTGACCCGGGCCATGGCCATTGACCACGGGAAGCACAACATTCGGGTGAACTGCGTCTGCCCCGGAGACGTGGATACGCCGATGCTGCGCAGCGAATGCGCACAGCTTGGAGAAGACGTCCAGAAATTCATGCAAGAGTCGGCGAACCGGCCGCTGGCCCGAGTGGGCACGCCGGAAGATGTCGCCAATGCCGTGCTGTTCCTGGCGAGCCCGATGGCGAACTGGATCACGGGCGCGGCCTTGGTGGTCGACGGCGGCGGGCTGGCGTAGCGATCGACGCTGGCGTCTATTTAACCGTAAATGTACGGTGGCTGAAATAAGAACGGACTGGCGAGACATAATCTAATCTGGCCAGTCCGTTTAGTATTGCTGCTAAGGTCGCCACCATCAGCGCTTTTCGGTGCGAGGCCGGCTCTCTTGCCTGGGTGCAGCTTGCCGCTGCTCCATCTGCTTCTGCTCGGTAGCATGCTTCTGTTGAAGCTGCTGCGTCTGCTGAGCGTGGCGTTGCTCCATCTGTTGCTTTTGCGTGTCGTTGTAGTTTTTCTTCGCCGCTTGTTGATGCTCCTTATCCTGCTGCTGCTGCAGTTTCTGGTGTTCTTTGTTTTCCTTGGCAGCGAGCTTCTGTTGCTGCTGCTGATACTTTTTATCCGTTGCGGGGCTGCCGGTATTTGGCGGCGAAAATTTGTGCGGCTGCAACTCGCTGGCGTGAGTGGGCACATTCGCAGGAGCGCGGCCTTCATTTCCTGGCCGTCCTTCATTGCCTCTTGCCGCGTTAGCCGGAGGAGCCTTGTATCTCCCGCCAGCTTCCCGCGCCGGCACCGCGCCAGTCTTAAAATCAGCGGGTTTGACAGTGGCCGCCACGGGTGGCTTGCCCCGGTTGACGGAAGCGCGTAGCTGGGGATTATTTCGCGCCTCTTGCACATGCTGAGTTTGCGCCGCCACCGCCGGCATATGCCTCTCGTGAGAATACCGTTCCTCTTGCGCCGTAGGACGGGCTTGAACGCCGCCCTGCCCGCCGTTAAACGCAACGTGCGAGTCATTATTTTCGATCACGGTCCTGGTCACATAAACATTCCTGATCACGGTGGTATTCACGCGCATGACGGCGGTGTTGTAGAAGAAAGTGTCGCCGCGCCACTCCCCGCCCCAGAAGCCGTTGCCAAAGTATCCGAAGCCGTAATCGATGCCGCCGTAAAAGCCCACGTGCGGACCCCAGTAGCCGGCATTCCATACATAGACGCCATCGTTCCAACCCCACCATCCCGGTGTCCACAGGTA
>DASYYT010000076.1:0-21768 GCA_035949755.1 Candidatus Sulfotelmatobacter sp. | reverse complement strand
ACGAGAAGCTGAAGAGCGAAGGCATCAAGGCGCGCGTGGTGAGCATGCCTTCGTGGGAAATTTTCGAGCAGCAGGATGCCGCCTACAAAGAAAGCGTTCTGCCCTCCGATGTGACCGCCCGCGTTTCAGTGGAAATGGCAGGTACCTTTGGCTGGGAACGTTACACCGGCGCCAAGGGGCGGAACATTGGCATGCATCGCTTCGGGGCTTCCGCCCCGATAAAGGATTTGCTGAAGTATTTCGGGTTCACAGTAGAGAAGGTTGTCGCCGAAGCACATGCCGCGATTGACGGCAGGTAACCGCGCCGCTCAGTTCGATCGGAAAGAGCAAGATTAGGCTGCGCCGGTTGTCAACTCATCGTCATCCAACAAGTATGGAGGCTTTCATGCAACCTACTGGCGTTCTGGAAAAGGCCACAAAGAATCCACTCAAAGAATTATTGAACTACGGCCAGTCGATGTGGCTGGACTACATCCGTCGCGATCTGTTCACGACCGGCAAGCTGAAAAAAATGATGGAAGAGGACGGCTTGCGGGGGATGACTTCGAATCCGGCGATCTTCGAAAAAGCCATCGCCGACAGCTCGCTGTACGACGATATTCTCGCAAAATTGGCGTCCCGCAAGGATCTCGACGCAACCGGCAAGTTTGAGCAAATCGCCATCCGTGACATTCGGGATGCCGCCGATACGCTTCGTCCGGTATATGAAGAATCCAATTTCCGCGACGGATACGTCAGCCTGGAAGTATCGCCCTACCTGGCGCGCAAAACCAAAGAGACGATCGACGAGGCGCGTCGCTTGTGGAAAGCAGTGCAGCGCGACAACGTCATGATTAAAGTTCCGGGCACGGCCGAAGGTCTGCCGGCCATTCGCCAACTGATCGGCGAGGGGCTCAATATCAACATCACGTTGCTGTTCGCGCAGGAAGTCTATGAGAAGGTCGCCGAGGCGTACATCGCAGGACTGGAAGAGGTCGCCGCGCGCGGCGGCAATTTGAAGAAGGTCGCCAGCGTCGCCAGCTTTTTCATCAGCCGCATCGACACGCTCGTCGATTCTCAGCTGGATGAAAAACTCAAGAAGACCTCGGACGCGAGCCAGCAGGCCCGGCTTAAGAGCCTGCTCGGCAAAGTCGCGATCGCCAATGGCAAGCTGACCTACCAGCGTTACCAGCGCATCTTCAGTGGACCGCGCTGGCAGGCGCTGGCGGCCAAAGGCGCGCAAACGCAGCGCGTCCTGTGGGCCAGCACCAGCACGAAGAATCCCCACTACCGCGACGTTATCTACGTGGAAGAATTGATCGGGCCGGATACGGTCAATACCATGCCGCCAGCCACGATTGATGCCTTCCGCGACCACGGCCGCTTGCGAAAAAGTCTGACCGAGGATGTCCCGGGCGCTCAGGGAGTCATGGATGACCTGGCCCGCGCCGGCATTTCGATCACGGAAGCAACCGACAAGTTGACCGAAGACGGCGTCAAGCTGTTCGCCGATGCGTTCGATAAGTTGCTGGCGGCGGTGGAGAAAAATACGGCGCAAAAAGGATAGCTCGTGAGCCGATTGAAGACTTCCCTGCCGGAAACACTGGCCTCAACCGTCAAGGCGACCATTGCCGAATGGCAATCGGGCGGCAAAATGAAGCGGCTGTGGGACCGCGACTCCAGCCTGTGGACGGGCAGCGACGAGTCCAGCTGGCTGGGATGGCTCGACATTGTTGACGAGCAGCTCGCGCAGCACGATCCACTGCAGAAGGTCGCGAAGGAAGTTCAGACTCGCCAATTCGAAGATGTGCTGCTTCTGGGCATGGGCGGATCCAGCCTTTGCCCGGAAGTTCTGCGCATGACCTTCGGCAGGATTCCGCACTTTCCCACTTTGCATGTGCTCGATTCCACCGATCCGGCGCAGGTGAAGTCGTTCGAGCATCAAATCGACATTCCCAAAACACTGTTCATCGTCTCCAGCAAGTCCGGCAGCACGCTCGAGCCCAATATCTTCAAGCAGTATTTCTTCGAGCGAACCAGGCAGAGCGTGGGCGCCAACAAGGCAGGCAGCCACTTTATCGCCGTCACCGATCCCGGTTCGAAGATGCAGCAGGTCGCGGAATCGGATCGCTTCCTGCATATTTTTTTCGGCCGGCCTTCGATCGGCGGCCGTTATTCCGCGCTGTCGAATTTTGGCATGGTGCCGGCCGCAGTCATGGGACTGGATACGAGGAAATTTCTCTCGCGAGCGGCGGAAATGCAGAAGGCCTGCGGTCCCAGCGTTTCGGTGGAAGAAAATCCCGGAGCCGTGCTGGGAATCATTCTGGGAAGCGCGGCGGTGGCGGGGCGCGACAAAGTGACGATCATTACTTCGCCCGGGATTTGGGATTTGGGCGCCTGGCTGGAACAACTGCTCGCCGAATCTACGGGCAAGATCGGCAAAGGAATTATTCCCGTGGACCGCGAGGCGCTCGGCTCGCCTGAGGTCTACGGCAGCGACCGCGTCTTCGCTTATATGCGGTTGGAAACCGCCGTCGATGCCCGGCAGGAAGCCAAGGTTGAGGCCCTCGAGAAGGCGGGGCAGCCGGTCGTTCGCATTACCATGCCCGACATCTATGATCTGGGCGCAGAATTTTTCCGCTGGGAAATCGCGACTGCGGTCGCAGGCTCGATCATCGGCATCAATGCATTCAATCAGCCTGACGTTGAGGCAAGTAAAGTAGCCACGCGCAATTTGACTTCGGAGTACGAGAAGACCGGTTCATTGCCGGCAGAGAAGCCGATCCTGGAAGACAGCGGCGTCAAACTGTATACAGACGAAAAAAATGCTGCCGAATTGGCCAAGCTCGCGGGAAGCGATCGTTCGCTTGCAGGATATCTCAAGGCTCATCTCAGTCGCATCAAAGCGGGCGATTATTTTGCCGTGCTCGGCTACATCCAGATGAATGCGGAACACGAGGAAAGTTTGCAGAAGGTGCGGCTTTCCGTGCGCGATAAGAAGCGGGTCGCAACTTGTTTGGGATTCGGTCCGCGATTCCTGCATTCGACAGGGCAGGCGTACAAGGGCGGGCCGAATTCGGGCGTGTTTCTTCAGATCACCTGCGACGATTCGGTGGAGTTACCGGTTCCCGGACAGAAATATACGTTTGGCGTGGTGAAAGCCGCGCAAGCGCGCGGAGACTTCCAGGTACTGGCGGAGAGAGGGCGGCGCGCATTGCGCGTGCACCTGGGAAGTAATTTGAAAGCTGGGCTGGCCACCCTGCAGGCTGCGGTGCAGAAAGGCCTCTAAAGTTCTGTCAGTCTATGGGTGCGAGGGCGCGACAGCCCTCGCGACACCGGGCGAGGACGCCGGCGCTACGATGAGGAACAACGCTACAGGAGTTTGACATGCAATTAGGAATGGTAGGACTGGGCCGCATGGGCGCGAACATGACCCGGCGGTTGATGCGCGGTGGACATTCGCTGGTCGTTTCCGATCTCAGCCCCGATGCCGTGAAGCAATTGGGCTCTGAGGGAGCGACGGGATCATCGTCGCTCGAAGATCTTGTCAGCAAGCTCAAACCGCCGCGCGCGGTCTGGATCATGGTTCCCGCGGGCGGTCCGACGGAAGCCACGGTGCAGAAACTGGCGCAATCCCTGCAGACTGGAGATGCCATCATCGATGGCGGCAATTCCTATTTCAAAGATGACGTCCGCCGATCCACTGAACTAAGAAGCAAGGGCATTCACTACGTTGACGTGGGCACCAGCGGCGGGGTCTGGGGCCTGGAACGCGGGTACTGCATGATGATTGGCGGCCCGAAGGAAGCGGTGCAACGACTGGATCCCATTTTCAAGACTCTGGCTCCCGGCCGCGGCGATATTTCCCGCACTCCCGGGCGGGAAAAGCTGGGCGGCACTGCCGAACAGGGTTACATTCATTGCGGCCCGTCGGGCTCCGGTCACTTTGTGAAAATGGTACATAACGGGATCGAATACGGGATCATGCAGGCGTACGCGGAGGGCTTCGATATTTTCAAAAACGCGACCAGCAAGGAGTTGCCGGAAAACATTCGCTACGATCTGAATCTGCCTGACATTGCCGAAGTCTGGCGGCGGGGCAGCGTTATCAGTTCCTGGCTGCTCGACCTGACCGCGATGGCGCTGGTGGAAAATCCGACGCTTTCCGAATATGAAGGCTACGTGCAGGATTCCGGCGAGGGGCGGTGGACCATCCAGGCAGCCATCGACGAAGCCGTTCCCGTCGATGTGCTGAGCGCCGCGTTGTTCGTGCGCTTCCGGTCGCGGCAGGAGCACACGTTCGCGGAAAAAATGCTCTCCGCCATGCGGCAAAAATTCGGCGGACACGTCGAAGCGGGCGAGGCTAAGCCTGCCGCAGTCACCAAACCGGCTCCGGCCCGAAAACCGGCGCCTCCCGCTCGAGAAACGCAGCGCGTGCGGCGCAAAAGCTCGCGCGTAGGCTGAAGAGTTCGTCTGGTTCTTGGTAGGTTCTGAGGATGATACATGGCTGAATTAGCAGAACAAGTGAAGTCAGCGCCGCCCCGCATCGGTAAACAAGGGGACCCTTGTGTCATGGTCATCTTTGGCGCGGCCGGAGATCTAACCGGGCGCATGTTGATTCCGGCGCTCTACAACCTGACTCGGGCCGGGTTGCTTTCCCGCGAATTTGCAGTGGTCGGAGTTGCACGCACTCCCCTGTCGAACGACGACTTCCGCAAAAGAGTCCATGACGATGTCGTGGAGTACTGCGGGGACTGCATCGACAACGATCTCTGGGAATGGTTCGTACGCCGCTTCTATTACCTCGCGGGAGACTTCAACGACGACAAGCTCTACTCTGAGCTCAAAGATTTTCTGGCCAAGATTGATCAGGAGCATGCCACCCACGAGAATTTCTTCTACTACATGGCAGTGGCGCCGAGTTATTTCGGGCCGATCGTGGAAAAGCTGGCCACCAGCGGCTTGATGGATCAGAGCAATAGTCACTGGCGCCGGGTCGTGATCGAGAAGCCTTTCGGACACGATCTGGAGTCGGCCAAAGCGCTGAACCAGCGGCTGCTCAAAGTGGCCGACGAAAAGCAGATCTACCGGATCGACCATTATCTTGGCAAAGAGACGGTCCAGAACATCATGGCGTTTCGTTTTGCCAACGGAATCTTTGAGCCAGTCTGGAACCGCCGCTACATCGATCATGTTCAGATCTCGGTAGCGGAAACGGTGGGCGTGGAAGGCCGCGGCAGCTATTTCGACCATGCCGGCACGCTGCGGGATATGGTCCCCAATCACATCATGCAGTTGATCAGCCTGACCGCGATGGAGCCGCCGATTTCCTTCGACGCTAACGCGGTTCGTGACGAGCAGGCCAAAATCCTGCATGCCATTCAGCCCATGAGCGACGAGGAAGTCCTCAGCCGCACCGTGCGCGGCCAGTACGGCGATGGCACCGAAGAAGGAAAACGCGTCACTGCCTATCGTTCTGAACCGGACGTACCTCCGGATTCGCGCACCGAAACCTTCGTCGCCATGAAGCTGTCGATCGATAACTGGCGCTGGGCAGACGTGCCTTTCTACCTGCGCACCGGCAAGCGCATGCCCGTGCGCAATACCCACATCGTGATACAGTTTCGTCGTGCCCCGTTCGTTCTGTTTCGAGACACCCCGGTCGAGCACCTGATGCCGAATCAACTGGTGCTGCACATCCAGCCGGAGGAAGGCATTTCGCTGCAGTTCGCGGCGAAAGTTCCCGGCCCGGTGATGCGATTGGGCACAGTAGATATGAACTTCGAATATCAGGAATACTTTGGCAAGCAGCCCAGCACCGGTTACGAGCGTTTGCTGCACGATTGCATGATCGGCGATCAAACGCTGTTTCAGCGCGCGGATATGGTGGAAGCAGGCTGGGCGGTGGTCAATCCTATGCTGGATCTGTGGCACGCGCTGCCCCCGCGCAATTTCCCCAACTATGCCTCGGGCACCTGGGGACCGAAAGAGGCCGATGAGCTTTTGGAACGCGACGGCCGCCGTTGGAGGAATTTCGAAAAATGATTCTGGCCGGCGATATTGGTGGTACCAATGCCAGGCTGGCTTATTTTCAACCCCAGAATGGACATCTGCGTCTCGTCTCCGAGCGCGTCTTTCCCAGCCGCGAACATAGCGAACTGGGAGAAATCGTTACCCGTTTCCTCAACGACTCCGGCACGCAGCCCGATGCCGCCTGCTTCGGAATTGCCGGTCCGGTGCGCAACGGCCGGGTAGAGACTTCCAATCTTCCCTGGGTGATCGAGCAATCCCGGCTGGCCAAACAAATTCATCTTCCGGCCACGCTGCTGATCAACGACCTGGAGGCCAGCGCCTGGGGAATTGGAGCGCTCTCGGCCGCGGACCTGGTGACCGTGAACCCGGTGAACGGCACCGTGGGAAATCAGGCGGTGATTGCCCCCGGCACAGGCCTCGGGGAGGCAGGATTATTTTGGGACGGAAACCACCATAATGTCTTTGCCTGCGAGGGCGGCCACGCCGACTTTGCTCCCCAGGGAGAGCTCCAAATCGAACTGCTGCGCTTTCTCGCCGCACGATTTGGACATGTGAGTTATGAGCGCAT
The DNA here is from genome assembly GCA_035949755.1 of Candidatus Sulfotelmatobacter sp. Classification (GTDB taxonomy): domain Bacteria; phylum Acidobacteriota; class Terriglobia; order Terriglobales; family Acidobacteriaceae; genus Sulfotelmatobacter. The sequence continues at coordinate 15,188 of DASYYT010000076.1, read as the reverse complement.
TCTTTCCGGTCCGGGGCTGGTGAACGTCTACGAGTTCCTGCGGGACAGCGGCCGGGAGAAAGAATCTCCGGCCTTGGCCGCCGCCATGCAGCAACGCGACCCCGCAGCTACCATCTCGCAGGCGGCACTGGCTGGAAGTGACAAACTGGCCGAACAAGCCTTGGATTTATGGATCTCGGTTTATGGCGCTGAGGCGTCCAACTGGGCGCTGAAGGCAATGGCGACGGGAGGATTGTTCCTGGCCGGCGGCATCTCACCTAAGATTCTGCCCAAGCTGAAAGGGCCGTTGTTCATGCAAGCCTTTCTCAACAAGGGCCGTATGCGTCCGCTGGTGGAATCGATGCCGGTCCACGTCGTCACCAACGAAAAAGCCGGACTTCTGGGAGCGGCGCGCTGCGCGGCCGTCCGCGCGAGCAAGTCTTGATCTGGCGGGAGCAGAATCCATTTGAGTTCCTCCACAGACATTCGCATCCTGACCACGCCGCAGGAGTTGTTTGAATCCGCGGCAGAAGAAGTGATTCGCGCTGCTAAGGAGGCCGAGGAGGCGCACGGCCGCTTCACCATCGCCCTATCCGGCGGATCTACCCCCAAGAATCTCTACAATCTTTTGGCCACGAATGCGCGGAACGCTCTCCCGTGGGACCGCATGTTCTTTTTTTGGGGGGACGAGCGCCACGTGCCTCCCACTCATCCTGAAAGCAATTACCGCATGGCCAATGAAGTCATGCTGTCGAAGGTTCCGGTGCCCGCGGGGAATATATTCCGCATGCCGGCTGAGAATCCGGATGCCGCTCGCGTGGCCGAGGATTACGAGAAGACTCTGCGCCAATTCTTCCAGCTGTCCGCCACCGAGGTTCCGCAGTTTGATCTCATCCTGCTCGGCATGGGACCCGACGGACATACGGCTTCCCTATTTCCGGGAACCACAGCGCTGCAAGAAAAGGCACGGCTGGTGGTCGCCAACTGGGTCGAGAAGCTCAAGACGCATCGGCTCACCCTCACGCTGCCCGTGTTGAATGGGGCTCGACGGGTCGCATTCCTCGTGAGCGGCATGGACAAAGCCGACGTGTTGAAAACCGTGCTGGAAGAAAACGTCCCCGGAGAGCAGTATCCAGCCAAGCTTGTGAATCCCATCTCGGGCAAGCTGATCTGGTTCGTGGATCGGGCGGCTGCCAGCGCTTTACGAAAATGAAGACCGCTGAGGACGCCAAGTGTTCAGCGGATTGCGGGAATCCACCGGGTGCGGGGACGAATCGTCGAGCGGATCGTGGGAGTAATTGGCTGTTCAGTCTTCGGCGTACACCAGGTCCTCTGCGCTTTTGCCTATCCTCGCCAGTCGCAGATTTCTTTCAGGCCTTTGCCGCGCGCGTGTTCGAATAAGCGCACGCGATGACGCGAGTGTTCGAACTCGTGGATGTCGGCCCAGACCTCAGCCTGCCAGCCTTTATCGTGCGCGGCCGATTCGCCACAGGTGGCGCAACGGGTGTGCAGGCTTACCGAAGTGCTCTCGATTCCCACCGGCGTTGCTCCCGGCAGTTCGACGAAGATGCAGCGGACCTCTTCGATCTCTTCGTTCGCCCCCAGCAGGTGCTCGTAACGCAGCAGGTAAGTGAATCCCAGCTTTTTGGCTTCAATTTCTGCTTCGGTTCGAGTATGGAAAGGGCCGTATTCGGCCCGCAGTTGTTCGGCAGAGTCGCACACCATCCAGAAAGTTTCTTTGTACGCCATCGCAGGTTTCGCCCCGGGGTCGCGAAGCCGGCTCGTGGCTGCTTGAGCCCGCTGTTCGAAGTCCGCTCTTATGGTGCAATTCCAGGGCCGTGGCAATCTGTAACAACCTGCTGAAACCATGCAATTTAAGCGATTCGCGGCTCCCGCGGATCGAGCCGGGCTAGAAAAGTTTTGCAGATGTTTAGCATGCCGGCGGCGCGAAACTGGGGCGACTCGCCGTGTTCTCTGCCCGCGGATGGAGAACTATCCGGCCCGCTCGGCAGAACCTCTGCGGCAGAAGGGACAGTGCTTTGGCTCGGAACGCCGGTCCCCAGCCTACCGGGTCGAGGTTCAGCTCGCGCCAACCGCCCGGCTGTATGTCGGCTCAACCGCGTCCGACGCGGGCCACTCCTTGCCTCCGTGGCTGGCTACATACATCGCCAGTTCCAGACGACTCCAGACCCCCAGCTTATCGAACGTGCTGCGCAGGTGGTTCTTGATGACCTGCTCGGTGGTGCCGACGATCCTGCTGATCTCGCGATTGGTCATGCCTTCCCAGACCAGGATCGCGATCTGAATTTCTTTCGGTGTCAATCGTTCACGCGGCATCATGATTGCTCTCCTCCTTGCTGAACATCGCAATGGCCAGTTTCACGCGCTTGCGGCCTTCGCGGATGCCCGCGCGCAAGAACAGGGTTCGCAGGTGCTGCTTCACGGTACGCGGGCTGATGTTGAGTTGGCCCGCAATCTCTTTGTTGCTGCAGCCTTGCACCAGCAGATTCAAAACCTGCTGATCGCGGGGCGTGACTTTCACTTGCTCCAGATCGATCACTTGTGGCTTCCTCCTGAATTCTTAGAATGAGGTCGTTGCATGAAGAGCACGGCTTTCGCCATTTCTTCGGGGTATCCACCCGGCACTCGGTAAGTAGAGCCCAGCACTGCACTTAAGGCTGCGACTAAGGGTTTTCATGTGGCTTTCAGGATCGCCGTGGTAGCCTGTGCCAGTTCCAATTTGGTCCGGATGGCGGTGTCTGCTTCGGTTGGCGCGACCGTTGTGCCCTAGGGAATGATGCTGGCAATTCCGCAGCAAAGAAGCTGATCTTAGAATGCGAACAGTTTCGGTGTTCCCCCCATCATGGTGTAATTTAGACACTTTCGCCGCTCCACGGACCGTTTTTCGGACTGAGGTGATCCATGAAAGCATGCCATGACGAGGCTGTTGTTCTGCGCGAGCCCATCTCCCACATTGGCCTAGGATTCAAATGCTGTGTTCTCGTTCTGGTCCTGCTGAGTGGTGGGGCCGCAGGTTTTGCACAGGTAAGCTTGGCCGCACAAACGACAGCCGCGCCTATAACGATCACGTTGCAGGATGCCCTGCAGCGCGCCAAGCTCAACGATCCGCAATACCGTTTATCGGTCACCGACCTCGGCCTAGCCCGTCAGGATCGCGTTCAGGCCCGGGCCGGACTGCTGCCCGACGTCAACTTCACGAATTCGTTCATCTACACCCAGGGGGTCGCCCCCCTGCCAGCCGGCTGCCGTCTGACTGCGCTGGGATGCCCGAATTCGCGTTTTATAGCCAATAACGGCGTCCACGAGTACATCAGCCAGGGCGATGTACACGAGGCTGTTTCGCTCGCGAACTTTGCCCAATACCGGCGCTCCGCCGCGGCCCTCGTTTTAGCCCGGGCCAAGGCCGAGATTGCCACCCGCGGGCTGGTGGTGACCGTAACCCAGGCTTATTACGGTCTGGCAGTCGCGCAACGCAAGTATGCGACCGCACAACGGGCAGCCAGCGAAGCGGCGCGCTTTCTGGATATCAGCCAGAAACTGGAACACGGTGGCGAGGTCGCCCATTCCGATGTCCTGAAGGCCGGAATCCAGAATCAGGAGCAGCAGCGGGCCCTGCAGGAGGCGCAAATCGCGATGGAAAAGAGCCGCCTTGACCTCGCGGTACTCCTGTTCCCCAATTTCAACCAGGATTTTACGGTGGTCGACGATCTGCAGACGCCCGAACCGCTGCCCACATTCGCTGAAGTGGAAACTGCCGGGAAGAAAAATAATCCCGATCTGCGCGCAGCCCTGGCCGCTTATGAAGTTGCCAATCACGAAGTGACGGCCGCGTGGGGCGGCCTGCTGCCGGCTTTGACCGTGGACTATTTTTACGGGATTGATGCCAATAAGTTCGCCGTCCGCACCGATGGTTACCGCAACCTCGGTTACTCCGGCGTGGCGACGCTGCAGATTCCGATTTTCAGTTGGGGCGCAGATCGCAGCAAGCTCAAGCAAGCCGAACTGCGCCGCGATCAGGCGCATGTGGAACTAACCTTTGCGCAAAAGGACGTGCTGGCCCGGCTGCGGGAATTTTATAGCGAGGCCGAAACCGCGCGCGCAGAAATGGAGTCGCTGGCCAGTTCCGCCGAAATGGCCGCCGACAGCCTGCGCTTGACCACCCTGCGCTACCAGGCTGGAGAATCCACGGTGCTGGAAGTGGTCGATGCGCAGAACACGTTGACTCTGGCCCGCAACGCGTACGACGATGGCCAGTCGCGGTATAAGGTCGCCGTGGCAAACTTACAGACTCTGACGGGGACGTTCTAAAACGAATGAACCGCACGGAAGACTCAACCAACTCAAACCCACCTCGCACGCCGCACCCGCGCCATCGCACGCTCGCCATTCCTTTCATGGTGCTGGCATTGCTGCTGTGCGCCGGCTGCTCATCGGAAAAGGGCGAACCCGAGCCGGTGGTGACGGTGCAAGTCGCCTCGGTCGAAAAAACGGCGATCCAACGCACCATCCATGCCCAGGCGATCCTGTTCCCCCGGCAGCAGTCCGCCATCGTCCCTAAAATCAGCGCGCCCGTGCAGAAGTTTCTGGTGAAGCGCGGCAGTGCGGTACAGGAGGGCGAACTGCTGGCCGTGCTCGAGAATCGCGACCTGGCAGCTGCCGCGCAGGATACAAAAGGTTCCTACGACCAGGCTCAGGCCAGCTACGAGACCACTACCGCCTCCAGCGTTCCCGAGGAGGTCCGCAAGGCCGAAGCCGATGCGCAACAGGCGCAGCAGGCACTCGATGCTCAAGAAAGAGTTTTCGAAAGCCGCCAGCAACTGTTCGAGCAGGGAGCGTTACCCCGTAAGGAACTCGACCAGTCGCGGGTCGATCTGACCGCCGCGCGCAATCAGAATGCAATCGCCAAGCAGCATCTCGATAAGCTGCTTGCGATCGGCAAGACCCAGGAATTGAAAGCCGCTGCCGGGCAACTGGAGTCGGCCAAGGGCAAATATTTAGGCGCCGAGGCCCAACTGGGCTACTCCGAGATTCGCAGCCCCATCAGCGGCGTCATCACTGATCGGCCGCTTTATCCGGGCGAAATGGCGTCGGCGGGCACCCCCTTGCTTACGGTGATGAACCTCTCCTCTGTCATTGCCAAAGCTCACATTCCCCAGAACGACGCGGCGGCATTGAAGCCTGGCGATCCGGGCACGATGACGGCACCTGGCATCGAACAACCGATTCCAGGAAAAGTCACGGTGGTAAGCCCTGCGCTCGATCCCAACAGCACGACCGTGGAAGTCTGGTTCGAGGCCAGTAATCCCAAGCACGAATTGAAGCCCGGCATCAGCGTTCAGCTTTCCTTGACAGCGCAAACCGTAAAAGACGCCCTGGTCGTTCCGGCCAACTCGATTCTTACCGCTCCAGACGGATCGACCACCGTGATGCTGGCAGGCTCCGATGGGCGAGCGCATCAGAAGGCCGTCAAGGTCGGGATTCGCAATGGGGACGATGTGCAGGTCACGGAAGGTCTGAATGAAGGCGACAAGGTAATTTCCGCCGGCGCCTACGGCCTGCCGGATAACACCAAGATCAAAATCGAAGCCGCCCCAGCCCCTGGGGAAGCGCCTTCGGAGGAGGCCAAGCCGGGTGCCGCATCCAAGCCCAAAGCGGGGGACTCCGATGAAAAATAGCGATTGCGGAGTTGCGGCGTGAACGCACAAAATGAGGCCCGCACGGGCCGGCATTGGATTTCCCAACACTCGCGGCCCATTATCTTCCTGATTCTGACCATAGGTCTGCTGGGGGCGTATCTCGCGTTCACGATTCCGGTGTCGGTGTTTCCGGCGACGAATTTCCCGCGCGTGCTGATCGCGGTGGATAACGGCGTCATGCCGATCGATCAGATGATGGTCACGATCACCCGCCCCATCGAGGAAGCGGTCAACAGCGTACCCGGGTTGCTCACGGTCCGCTCCATCACCAGCCGCGGATCGGCGGAGGTCGATCTCTACTTTACCTGGAACGTCGACATGTTCCAGACCCTGCAGTATGTAAACGCCGCCATCTCTCGCGTACAAGCGGAGCTTCCTCCCAGCGCCAAGATTGACGCGCACCGCCTCACGTTCGCGGCGTTTCCCATCATCGGCTACAGCCTGACCTCCGACACCATGCCCCAGACCCAGTTGTGGGAGATGGCAACGTACCAGATGAAACCGCGCTTGAACCGCCTGGAAGGCGTTTCCACAGTGATCGTGCAGGGCGGACAGGAACCGGAATTCCAGATCATGCCGGACCCGGCTAAACTGCTGGCGGCCGGGGTCACCGTCTCCGACATTCTCAATGCGGTACAGCGCACCAACCTGATCGACTCGCCAGGATTGTTGGAACGGAATCACCAGCTTTATCTCGGGCTGGTCAATGGCCAGGTGCACACCCCGGAAGAAATTGCGAACGCGGTGATTAAAAATACGTCCGCGGGAATTCCCGTTCGCATCGGGGACGTGGCCAGCGTGAGCCCGAGTGTCAAACCGGTCTACACCATTGTCACCGCCAACGGGAAACCTGCTGTCCTGCTCAACATCAACCGCCAGCCCGACGGAAACACGGTGCAGGTGGCGCAGGAAGTCCACAACGAAATTGACGCGATCCGCAAGACTCTGCCCCCGGGAATCCAGATCGAGCCGTTCTACGATCAGTCGATCCTGGTCACCGACTCGATTAAGAGCGTCCGCGACGCGATCCTGCTGGGATTGATTCTCGCCTCCATCATCCTGGTCGTGTTCCTGCGCGACTGGGGAACCTCGCTGGTCGCCGGCCTTGTGATTCCTGTCACCATCATGGTCACCTTCATTGTCCTGAAATTAATGGGCGAGACGTTCGACCTCATGACCTTGGGCGGACTGGCTGCAGCCGTGGGCCTGGTCATTGATGATGCCATCGTCGTAGTAGAAAACATCGTATTGCATCGCGACCTGGGCCAGTCGCGGATCGAGGCCGCGGCCAGCGCGCTGAAAGAGCTGATGGTCCCGCTGATCGGCTCAACCATCACTCCGGTCGTGGTTTTTATCCCGCTGATCGTGATCACCGGCGTGACCGGAGTTTTCTTCCGCGCGCTGGCGGTGACGATGACGGCGGCCCTGCTGACATCGTTGGCTCTGGCGCTTACCTGGACTCCGACGCTCAGCCAGTACCTGATCAAGGGCAAACACAAGCAAGAACCCACGCCCAATTCGGCGCCGGCGGGCGGCGACACGACCGGCGAGAATCAGTCAAGCCTGGCCGCAGAGACCGATCCGAAGAAACTCATGGAAGCGGAGGAAAAACACCTGAGCGGATTCTTCCTGCGCATTGTGAACTTCCATCAGCACTGGCTGCGCCGAGCCCTCGATCATCCCCGCTTGCTGGCTCTTTTCAGCGTCGCTCTCATCGTGATTTCCTATTTCTGCTACACCTTCTCTGGTTCCGACCTGCTGCCGGCCATGGACGAAGGCGGCTTCACTATCGACTACATCATGCCGGCCGGCAGCTCGCTGGCAGAAACCAACCGCGTGGTCACCCACGTCGAAGATATGCTGCGCAAGGTTCCCGAAGTCGAGAGCACGTCACGGCGTACCGGACTGCAGCTCGGCCTGGCGGCGGTTACCGAAGCCAACACCGGCGACATCCTGGTCAAGTTGAAGGCCAAGCGCAGCCGCGGCATCGACGACATCATGGCCGAGGCGCGCGCACAGATTAAACAACAAGAGCCCGCTCTCGATATCGAGCTCATTCAGGTTCTGCAGGACATGATCGGCGACCTCACGTCCGCTCCCGAGCCCATTCAGATCAAACTGTTTTCACAGGATCCCAAACAGCTGGAGGAATGGGCGCCCAAGGTGTCCGATGCCATTGGAAAAATCAAGGGTGTGGTGGACCTGCTGAATGGAATCGACAATACGATTAGCGGCCCCGCTATCAGCTTTCAAGTCGATCCCAGTGTGGCCGCGCGAGCTGGATTCACGGCCGAAGAGATCGCGGTCGATGCCTCGGCAATTCTCGAAGGCGAGCCCGCTCCCACCCCGGTGATTGCCAATCAGCGGGCTTATACGATCCGGGTACGTTTTCCGGCCGCCAACCGGGCTTCCCTCGCGGCCATGCGGGACACCCTGCTGGTCAGCAGTTCCGGCCACACAGCGACCCTGGGAGCCCTCGCATCGGTGGAAGAAATTCCCGGCCAGACCGAGATCCTCCGCGAAAACCTTCAACAAGACGTTGCGGTTACTGCGCGCCTGGAGGGCAGAAGTTTGGGTAGCGGAATGGCCGATGTGCAAAAAACCGTCGCCGCCCTGCATATCCCCTCGAGCATTCGGGTGGAATACGGAGGCACGTATGCAGAACAGCAGCGGTCGTTTCATGATTTGGTCATCGTGCTGATCCTGGCGATTCTGTTGCTGTTTATCGTTCTGCTGTTTGAATTCGGGGCTTTTGCGGCGCCGGTCGCGATTCTGTCCTCTGCTCTGCTCTCGACCTCTGGTGTCTTCATCGCCCTGATCATCACGCAAACGACCTTTAACATTTCTTCGTTTATGGGAATGATCATGGTCATCGGCATCGTGGCGAAGAATGGCATTCTGTTGCTCGACGCGGATGAAAAGATGCGCCATGCGGGACTCTCCGCCGAAGATGCCATGCTGCAAGCGGCTCGCCGCCGCTTGCGTCCGATCGTAATGACCGCTCTGGCCACGGTGGCGGGCATGCTGCCTCTGGCGTTCGCGATCGGCGCAGGATCGCAGATGCTGCAGCCTCTGGCTATTGCCGTGATCGGCGGAGTCTTGATTTCGATGATCCTGTCCCTCATCATTACGCCGGCAGTGCATTTTTACCTGAGCGGCAAGAAGGAAGGCTCACCCCTGGAAGGCTCTTCGGCATAGAAAAAATAGCGCAAGAAGTTGCATATTCTTGCGGCCTCGTTGATTACCAAGTGTTGGTTACCAAAATGGGGCTGGCGGGGGAAGCTCGGGCCGTGGCGAACATTGTTCTGCCACCGCAGCGATTTTGGGGATAAACTATTGCCATACTTTGGGGCCGCTACCCAGAGAGCCGCCTGAAGCGCCAGTCTCAATCGAGTCCCACTCCCCGCTGGTCAGGTATTGGGCGCTCTTCATTGGTGCGGAATTTGCAATAGAATAGTGCGCACTCCGGCCGATTCAGCGAATGAGACGGCCAGGCGGGCTTCCTGTGGTGAAAGACGAAATCGTGTCCGAGAAAGACAAACCAGTTCTCGACGAGCAGACACTCGCCAAGTTACTGGAGGCCGCTTATGTGGTGCAAGAGCACAATCGCGAACTGCGAAACCTGGAATTAGGCTTCGAATTAAAGCGCGATCGGCTTGAAGCCGAAGAACGCTCGTTCGCTCCCTCTGCGGCACAATCCGGGCAGGAATCTTCCGACAATTCTCCTCCAGCGGACTACACATTCACGCTCGGCCAGATCGTGGAAACCCAGCATCGGATTCAGGTTCGCCATCTTGAACTCGACAACGCGCTCACGCTGGTTGCCGAACGGGTCGTGGAAATCGGGCGCGCGCGTGGCGCCGCCTTTGCCATGGTCGATGGCAACTCCGTGCGCTACCGCGCGGGCGCAGGTTTTGGATCGCCGCCCAACGGAACCGAAATTCCTCTCGAAAAGGCGCTGTGCGTCCCCTGTATCCGGACGGGCCAGGTTTTCCGCTGCGCCGACGTGAATCCAGAAGTCCTTCTCGACAGCGAAGACTGCCGCCGCCGCGGCATTCAGTCCCTGATTGCGGTCCCGATCTTTCACGAAGGCAAGGTCGCCGGAGGACTGGAACTTTATTACTCCGAGCCACACGCGTTCACTGAGCAGGACGTCCATACTTGCCAGCTCATGGCCGGACTGGTCACCGAAGCGCTGGCTCGCGACCAAGAGATCTCGTGGAAAAAATCGCTGGCGAGCGAACGTGCCATGATGTTACAGGCATTGGAAAAACTGAAGCCGAATTTGTCGGCCCTGATGGACAAACCGGCCACCCGCGAGCCAGCGACAGCTGCACCTGCGGCCTTGAGCACAAACCCGTACCTCTGTGGCAAATGCGGCCACAAGCTGGTAGGCGAAGAACAATTTTGTGGACAATGCGGCACGCCCCGGAGCGGCGACCATGAAGCCAGCATGCAGAGTAAAGTAGCCTCGCTCTGGCACATGCAGGAGGCACTCAAGAAAGACGCCGCCCATGAAACCAGCAGCGCCGAAGTCGGCCCACAAGAAAGCAAGGACTTCTCCGATCACCTGTCATCGGAAGGCTCATTGGCTGATTCTCTCGAACAGGAGATGCCCGATTTTTTCATGGCTCCCGATCTATCGGAGCATGACTTACTCGAGAGTTCCAGCGATCCGAGAACATCCGCCGCCACTGCGCTACCCGATTCTGAAAGTCCGGTAGAAGCGTGCGAGGAAGAAGTCCCCCAAGCGCTCGCGTTAGCGGAACCAGGCTCGGCAGATTGGAGCTCGGCTCACGCCGCTCGGGAATTCTTTGAGCAACTCGCCGGAACCAATCGCGGAGGTGGGCTAACAGCCTTCTGGAATTCACATCGCGGCGACGTTTATCTCGCGATGGCTCTGATATTGGTTGGCTGCGTCATTCGCTGGGGGATCTGGTCGAATCATTCCGTCGCCACGGCCGCTCCAAATGCCGCGGCAGCGCATCGCAAGTCCGCTGAGGCCGATCTGCCACTGTTCGACCGCCTGCTCGTCAGTCTGGGCTTGGCTGAACTGCCCCCGGCCCCTGAGGACAGAGGCAATCCTTCCACCCAAGTCTGGGTCGATTTGCACACGGCTTTGTATTACTGTCCGGGGACCGATTCATACGGGAAAACCCCTAGCGGAAAATACAGCACGCAGCGCGACGCACAATTAGATCAGTTCGAACCCGCCTCCCGCAAACCCTGCGATTAGAAGGATTTCGCGCTTCAACCCTCATTCCACAGTAGATAAGTTTGACAACCTAACCCTGGCGGAGTGCAATCATAGTCAAAGTCGCTGTTGGGGGAATCGTCGAACACGCGAAAGTGGAGGCTCTATTGTCGAACCCAAACGACCAATCCCAGGGTATCTCCACGCTGCCGCCCTCGCATTTAAACCCGCTGCTGAATCCAGTTTTAGCGGAGAACATGGGGCGATGGGCCGAAGTTTATTTCACCAATCCTCCCGAGAAACGGGAAGAAGCGGTGCTGGAACTTTTGCGCGAACTGGAAGCCGACAACTCGCACCGCGACCGCGAACCCGCAGCCCAGCCAGCCGCCCCAGATTCACCCGTCTACAATCCGTCGCCCGAGGCGATCAACTTGCGCCCCGAACCGTCAGCTACGCCCGCGCTGCCGACCTTGAACGGGGGGGCTGCCATGCATTGTGGCGCATGCGGCCGAGACAATCCCGCAGGCCATAAATTTTGCGGCATGTGCGGCGCGAGGCTGGCACCTGCGGATGCCGCGGCTGCATCGGGAAACCAACCAGGCCTCGCGCCCCAAGACGTCGCGGAACAGCAAAATCCGGAGCCGGCATTCGAAACGTCCTACTATGCAACCAGCAACGCGAACGGATTATCACTGTTTCAAAACACGGGTGAAACCAATTACGAGGACCCTCCAGACTGGGAGTATGAGCCGGCCCCTGCCCCGCGCTATCGAATTTACATTGGCGTGGCGCTGGCAGTCGTGATTCTGGCTTTGGGATACTTTGCCTGGCACGGCGCCCAGACGGCGCCGACATCACAGGGCCCGCTGCCCCCTCCGCCAGCCGCCACCAAGGACGCCGAACCCGCCGCTGCCGCACCGAAGGCAGGCGAGCAACAGACGCAGCCAGCGCCTTCGCCACAGAATTCTGACAAAGCGGCATCCGGCCGCGCCCCGTCAAAGACGGCCGACGAAACTGCCGCTAGTGCCGCAGAGAGCAATCCCGCGGAAAAGCCAGCGGAAAAGAAGGAAGCGGGAGCGTTTCCCGCCGCTCGCGCGGAAGAGGGCACACCAGCTCAACCTTTGCCGGCAAACGCAAGCTCGGGGAATGGAGACGAAGAACTCGCGGTCGCCGAACGCTATCTAACCGGTACGAGCGGACAGGGTCGCGACAGTGCCGAAGCTGCCAAATGGCTTTGGAAATCTATCGCCAAACATAACAGCGAAGCGACCATGCTTCTGGCCGATCTCTATTTAAAAGGCGATGGCGTCTCCAAAAATTGCGATCAGGCCCGCGTGTTGCTGGATTCCGCAGCACGCAAAGGAATGGCCGGAGCCGGAGAAAGGCTGCGCAATCTCCAGGCCTTCGGCTGTCAATAAGTTTGGGGTAATACAGGCCTGCGTTTTGGCGTACCCGCACTCCCTACGCCTGACATCCTGGCGCTGGAGTGCGAGGTCGATTCGCCTTTAAAAGATTACTGCATTAGCAAGACCGAAGGACTGCGCCGCGACTCGTACCAGAGGGCAAGTTCGACACGGTTCCACAGGCCGAGTTTGTCATAGATCACGCGCAAGTAGTTCTTCACGACATGCTCGGTGGTTCCAATCTCTTGGGCCACTTCGCGATTTTTCAGGCCTTCGGCAACGAGTTGGATGACTCGGTGCTCACGTTCACTGGGGATGCGGTTCCCAAAGCGTCCATTTGCAGACATGATTGTCTCCGGTACAACAGGGTGGCGAGTTTGACTCGCTTGATACCGCCGGTAATTCCGAACCGTAGAAACAGCCGGTTGAAATGGGCCTTCACCGTTCGCCGCGCCATGTTCAGTTGGGTGGCAATCTCGGCATTGTCACAACCTTGCAAAAGCAGGTCAACGATTTGCTGTTCGCGCGGACCTAGCCGAACAGTCTGTTCCTTCATCTCGTTCCCCCTCTTTCTTGGAATTGTTTTCGCCGAACAGGTTTAGTCTAACCTTGTTGGTTTCTATAGCATCCACATTGCCATAGTGCTATCGAAAACCGTGGATAAGCGGAAAAGCATTTTTCCACAGTCACTTGCGGACGCTGCTACAAGCACAAACAGACCTCCACGGAGGCAGTGCAGGAATTGGAATCTGGCGATTTCCACTATTCCCTGCGCCAAAACACGCCCAAACGCGGCACGATGGAGTCACGTCGTACGTGGATGACTGCGGCTGCCGGGTTCTGGATGCGGGTCGCGCCTGCGGTCCACGGCTGCACGAAAATTCCATTAGCGGAGCGACCGTGCGGAATCAACAGAACGAGGGCATCCTCTCAGGTAAACACCTTAGACGAAACTTCCCGCAATACGCTATACGATGGCACAAATTACACGATTCCCCTCAGGTTTGCATACTTACGGCCAACGTCGACAGCTTATTTTCGCACCTGGGTTGCAGAGACAAGGCGGACGGTGGCTATAGACCGTATTTCTTCATAAGATGGCGGAACGAACGGTAGGAGATTCCGAGGAGGTCGGCGGCCTTGGTTTGCACGCCGCCGCTTTGAGTCAGAGCATTCTGCAGCAAGGACCGTTCGATGCCGGCGACGTATGTCTCCATGCCGATGCCTTGCGGGAGGGATAAATCATCCCCGATTTCGCGCATGCCCGCTCCGCTGGCGGAGGCAGCCGCCGCCCTCGCCTTGGGGCGCTCGGCAGGAAGCTCGATATGCAGTTCATTGCTGGTCTCCAGCGCTACCGCGCGCTCAACCGTGTTCTCCAATTGGCGCACGTTTCCGGGCCACTCGTATCCACAAAGAGCCTCGAGCGATGGATCATGCACTCGCAGGATGCTGCGTCCCGCTGCGCTCGCGTACTTCTTGAGAAAGTGATTGGCGAGCAGCGGTATGTCTTCCTGGCGCTCGCGCAGGGGTGGAACGCGAACCGGAATGACGTTCAGGCGGTAGTATAGATCTTCGCGAAATAAATTCTCGGCGACTGCCTTGTCCAGTTCGCGATTGGTAGCCGCGATCACCCGCACATCAATGGAGATCTCACTGGTGCCACCGACCGGACGCACCGTGCGCTCCTGTAAGACACGCAGCAGCTTCACCTGCATGGCCAGGGTCATCTCACTGATCTCATCCAGGAAGATGGTGCCGGCGTCGGCGACCTCGAACAGCCCTCGCTTGTTCTGATTCGCCCCGGTAAACGCGCCTTTCACGTACCCGAACAACTCGCTTTCGAGAAGGGTTTCTGGAAAAGCTCCGCAGTTGACCGAAACAAACGAACCCGCAGCGCGTGGCGAACAGACATGCACCGCTCGAGCCACCAGTTCTTTTCCTGTGCCGCTTTCTCCGTGGATCAGTACGGTGCTGGCCGTCGCCGCCACCGTTCGGACGGTGTGCTTCAGTTTCTCCATTGCGGGGCTGGAGCCGATAATGTTATCCAGCGAGTTGCGGGTAGCGGCATCGCGGCGCAGGGCAAAATTCTGTTTGCTCAGGATCAGTTTTTCCAGGGCGCGGTTGATCGCCAGTTTGATCTCATCCACCAAGCCTGGGCTCTTGCGAATGTAATCGGAAGCGCCTCCAGCTTTTACCGCTTCGACGGCGGCTTCATAGTCGTCGACCGCCGTGATCAGGATGACGGAGGAATCCGGGGAGACGCGGTGTGCATGGCGCAAGACCTCGATGCCATCAATGCTCGGCATCTTGATGTCGGTGATGATGACGTCGTACAAGGCGCCATCAATCTTGCTTTTGGCCGCCTGTCCCGATTGAACCGTCTCGACTTTGTGCCCTTCGCGGCGCAGGGAAATATCAAGCATTTCGCAGATCGAGCGCTCGTCGTCGCACACCAGGATGTTAGCCATGCGAAACTCCTCCCGCCGCGGCAGCAGCGGGTTGCGGGTTCGCCAGCAATGGCTTATCCGCTAAGCCGGCATTGGCAGCCTTGCGGGCGCTCTCCAGACGATGCAATCTCAGCACGAACGTGGTCCCCTGTCCGGGTTTGGAACGCGCCCAAACTTTCCCCTCGTGCGCCTGCATGATCTGGTAGACAATCGCCAGCCCCAGCCCCGTGCCGCCCTCAAAATTGGACTGAAACGGCTCAAAGATTTTTTCGGTTTGCTGCGCCGTCATGCCGGGTCCGGTGTCGGTGAATCCGATCTGCCAAACATCCTCGAATGGCTCAAGGCGGACCGTCAGCGTGCCTCCCCCTTTCATGGCGCGAACCGCATTCTCACAAACGTTCCAAAACACCTGTTTCAGCTTGTCCCCATCGGCCAGCGCCCAGGCCTG
>DASYYT010000075.1:0-4948 GCA_035949755.1 Candidatus Sulfotelmatobacter sp. | reverse complement strand
ATGATGCGGCCGTAGCCCACCACGATGATGGCATCGGGCTTGAGCGCGGTGAGTTGCGCCCTGAACTCTTCGTTGGTCTTGATGCGGTCAGGCTGGGCTATCGGAAGATTCAGCTTCAGTGCGGATTGTTTGACGGCAGAGGCAACCAGTTCCAGGCCGCGTCCTTTAGGACGGTCGGGCTGGGTGACGACGAGAGGGACGCGGTGTCCGGCAGCGACCAGCTTTTCCAGCGTCCGAACCGCAAAGCTGGGCGTGCCGCAGAAGATAAGGGACAAAGGCATTTTGGAAATTGAGTAATTGGGTAATTTAGAAATTGAGTAATTTAAAAGAACACAGACGCCGATCATTCCGTGGAAAAGCGGCCCTTTAGGGCCGCGTGGAAAGCATGATAGATCGCGGGTTTAGCCCCTGATCGTGCTCTGGTTTCAAATTACCAAATTACCAAATTACCCAATTTCCAAGTGACCCAATTCTTCACCATTCTCCGGCTTTTTGCAGCTTGCGAATTTTGCGCTTGATCAGGTCGCGCTTGAGCGCGCTCACGTGGCTGATGTAGAGCTTGCCATTGAGGTGATCGGTCTCGTGGAGCAGGGCGCGGGCCAGGAGTTCCTCTCCGGTTTTCTGGAAGACTTTGCCGTGAACATCCTGGGCGCGAACCGTAACTTTATTCGGACGCGTCACGTTCTCGCGGAAGTCGGGAATGCTGAGGCAGCCTTCGCTCTGCGTGTGTTTCCCTTCCTTGTGGATGATCTCGGGATTGATCAGGACGAGCTTGGCATTCGGATCTTCTTTAAAGGTCACATCGATGACCGCAATGCGGCGCCCGATGCCGATTTGCGGCGCAGCCAGTCCAACCCCGTGGGCCGCATACATGGACTCGAACATGTCATCGATCAGCTTCTGCAGCTCTTCGTCGAAGACCGTGACTGTCTCCGCAGGCTTTTCGAGGACCGGATTGCCGAACTTTACGATGGGATAGATCATCAGAATGCCTTCAGTTGCTGGCAGTAGCCGTGAAAGTTGCGCAAAGTTTCGGTCATGGAGTCGCCGCCGAATTTTTCCAACGCGCAACGCGCCAGCGTGAGCGCGACCATGGCCTCGCCCGCGACGCCGGCCGCGGGGACGACACACACATCGGAGCGCTCGTAGGCGGCTTTCACCGGCTCGCGGGTGGAAAAGTCTACCGACTGCAGCGGGCGGCGCAACGTGGAAATCGGCTTCAGGTAGCCGCGCACCCGAATCTCTTCGCCATTGGAAATTCCGCCCTCAATTCCCCCGGCATTGTTGTGTGTGCGTGAAAAGCCGGTAAAGCCCGACGTGGACGCGTACCCGATCTCGTCATGTACCTGCGAGCCGGGCGTGTAGGCCGCGGCCACTCCCGACCCGATTTCAACCGCCTTTACGGCCTGCAGCGACATGACAGCGGCAGCGAGTTGGGCGTCGAGACGCTCGTCCCATTGCGCGTAGGTGCCGAGCCCGGGCGGCACACCGTGCGCCACCACCTCGAAGACGCCGCCCACAGAGTCGCCCGTCTTCAGGACGTTGTCGACCTCTTCTTTCATGCGCTCCTCGACCTCCGGAACGGCGCAATTGAGCAGCACTTCGTCCCGCTCGTGCAGCGCGCGGATCTTTTCCCACGGAACCTCGTCGCGCAGCGTGACCGAACCGGTCGTGACCACGTGGCTGA
Source organism: Candidatus Sulfotelmatobacter sp. (assembly GCA_035949755.1). Classification (GTDB taxonomy): domain Bacteria; phylum Acidobacteriota; class Terriglobia; order Terriglobales; family Acidobacteriaceae; genus Sulfotelmatobacter. Next base: position 3,261 of record DASYYT010000075.1, on the reverse strand, counting down.
GCACTTCGATGCCAAGCTCGCGCAGAAAAAGTTTGGCAATCGCGCCGATGGCGACGCGGGCAGCGGATTCGCGGGCGGAGGCGCGCTCCAGCACGTAGCGGGCTTCGGGGAAGTTGTACTTGAGGGCTCCGGCCAGGTCGGCGTGGCCGGGCCGTGGAGACGCGACCCGCTTGTGCTTGGCGGGATCACCGTCGCCCACGGGCAGCGCTTCCTGCCAGTTTTTCCAGTCGCGATTTTCCAGCTGCACGGAAATCGGCGAGCCGACCGTGATCCCGTGACGTACTCCGGAAAGAATGTGGGCGCTGTCGCGCTCGATCTTCATGCGTCCGCCGCGGCCGTAGCCCTGCTGGCGGCGCCAGAGTTCGCGGTCGACAAACCCCTGCTCCACCTTCAACCCGGCAGGCATGCCGGAGAGAAAGGCGACCAGTGCCTCCCCGTGAGATTCTCCCGCCGTGAAGTAGCGCAACATAAACCTGTGATTGTACAGGATGGAGGAAGAGACCAGTACCAGGCAGAATGGCGCTCGCGCACTGCACGACAGCACATAAAATGAAGACTAAAGAAAACCTTTGCCAGCGCGAGATCAAATGATCACGCTGGTTTATCCTGAAAGCTGGCGGCTGATAGCTGAAAGCTCATTGCTTCCAGCTCACCGCTCATTGCCGTTAGCTCATGCTCTCCGATACCGCCATCCTCAAGCACATTGCCCGCCAGTCGAAGCGTCAGGCTGGATACAAGCAACTGGTCCGCGAACTGGGCCTGCACGGCGAGGAGCGCCGCGAGCTGAACGATCACCTGCATAAACTGGTAAAAAGCGGTCAGCTCATCCCCATCGACTCCGACCGCTACGCGCTGCCGCAAGCCGCCGCCGACAAGAATCTGATCGCCGGACGCCTCACCATGCACCGCGACGGCTTCGGATTCGTCATTCCCGATCCCAAATCGCTGAATGCCTCATTGAAAGCGAAGCTCGCCGGCGACATCTTCATCCCGCCGCACCAGATCGGCAACGCCATGCACGGCGACCTCGTGCTGGTGGATATAGCGAACGTCCGTCCGGACGGCCGCGCCGAGGGCCGCATCGTGCGTCCTGTCTACCGCGCCCATCCCACAGTCGTCGGGATTTTTCACTACGGCAGCCGCCGCAACTACGTCGCCCCTCTCGACACAAAAATCGCGCAAGAGATCATCATCCCACCCGGCGCTGAATTCTCTGCGACCTCTGTGTCCCCTGGGGTGAAGGATCTGGAAACCTCACCCAAGAGGACACAGGGGGCACAGAGTAAGAAAAAGTCTGTCGATCGGGTCCTGGGCGAAGAAGCTGCCCGCCACGCCGATTGGGACGACCTCGAGGGCGTTGTGGTCGACGTGGAAATCACCGATTGGCCTTCCGCCACCCAGAATCCGCGCGGCAAAATCGTCGAGATTCTCGGCCGCGAAGATGACTTTGGCGTCGACGTCGAAATCATCATTCGCAAATTCCACCTCCCGCACCACTTCCCCGCCGCAACGCTGGAAGAGGCCCAAGCCATCCCCGCCACCATCCCGACCCGCGAACTGCACCGTCGCCGCGACTTCCGCGCGCTGCCCATCGTCACCATTGACGGCGAGACCGCCCGCGACTTCGACGACGCCGTTCTGGTCCGCATGCTCTCCAATAACAATTTCGAACTGCAGGTGCACATCGCCGACGTTGCGCAATACGTCACGCCCGATTCCCCGCTCGACCAGGAAGCGCGCCTGCGCGGCACCAGCGTCTATTTCCCCGACCGCGCCGTGCCCATGCTGCCGCTCGAACTCTCCACCGACATCTGCAGCCTGCGCCCGCAGGTCGATCGCCTCGTCTTGTCGTGCATCATGGAAATCGATCACCACGGCGAGATCGTCCGCTACGATTTGTGCGAAGGCGTGATCCGCTCCGCCGAGCGCATGACCTACACCGCGGTCAATGCCGTGCTTGAAGGCGATGAGATCCTCCGCAAGCGTTATGCCCCGCTGGTCGAGAACTTCGAGCTCATGCGCGACCTGCAGCAAATCCTCAACCGCAAGCGCGAACGCCGCGGATCGATCGACTTCGATCTTCCCGAGCCCGTCATCGAATTCGACGAATTTGGCCTGATGAAGTCCATCGCGCGCTCCGAACGCAACATCGCGCACCGCCTCATCGAAGAATTCATGCTCGCCGCCAACGAGACCGTCGCGCACCATCTCGAATCGCGCCGCATCGCCAGCCTCTACCGCATTCACGAGAGGCCCGACGCCAAGCGGGTTTACGAATTCGAAACCATCGCCGCCACTTTCGGATATTCCCTGGGCGTAGGCCCGCTGCCCATCCAGCGCATGCAGATGAAGGCCGACCGCCGCGCCGGCTACGGCACCGGCAAGCGCGCCCGCGATGTCGAAGTGCCCAAAGAAGTCCACATCACGCCGCGCATGTACCAGAAGCTGGCGGAAAAAATCGCGGGCAAGCCGGAAGAAAGAATCCTCAGTTACCTGATGCTGCGCTCGCTGAAGCAGGCGCGTTACTCCGAAGAAAATCTGGGCCACTTCGCGCTCGCCGCGCCTACCTACACGCATTTCACCAGCCCCATCCGCCGCTACCCAGACCTGATCGTCCACAGAATTTTGAAAAACGTTCTGCGCGAATCAGGCGCGAGCCAGGGTAGCGCCGGCGTCCCGCCGGCTGTCGAGGAGGCGTCCCGCCTCCGAGCCGCTCCGGCAGCCGAAAGCCGGAAGCTGGAGGCCGAAGCCCCCAGCCCCTGGTCCAAGCGCCGCGACCACGCTGCCCACCGCGAATCGCACGCCCCGCTCACTGGACCGATCCCGCTCGAAGAGCTTCACTCCATCGCCGAAGAATCCAGCCAGTCCGAGCGCCGCGCCGACGACGCCGAGCGCGAGCTCATGGAGTGGAAGAAGGTCAAGTTCATGCAAGATCGCGTGGGAGAAGTCTTCGACGGCCTGATCACCAGCGTCACTAAATTCGGATGCTTCGTCGAGCTCACTGACCTGTTCGTCGAAGGCCTGGTCCCGCTGAACACGCTCACCGACGATCGCTACACCTACCACGAGAACACGCGCGAGATCATCGGAGAGCGTTCGCGCAAAATCTACCGCATCGGCGACCGGCTGAAGGTGTTAGTGGACCGCATCGACCCGGTCGAAAAGAAGATCAACTTCGCCGTTTTTGAGGAAGCCCCTCCGCGCGAACCCAAACGCCGCAAGCGAAGATGACCTTGTCCGCCGCTTAGTATTAATTCGGGG
>DASYYT010000074.1:0-23138 GCA_035949755.1 Candidatus Sulfotelmatobacter sp. | reverse complement strand
CGTCCCTGAAGGTTCCAAAGTTACTTGGTGGCCGCGCCCGTGCTGCAGGTGCTGGAGACTTTCTTCACCTTGGTCACGTTGAACATCTGAGATCCAGCCGAGCTGCCCGTGGCCGATCCGGTGCTGGCACTGGAACCAGCGGTCGAACCCGCGCTGCTGGAGCCGGAAGCCGTTCCCTTAAGTTCGACTTCGTTGTTGACGTGAGCGCTCAGCTTCGAGGTGTCGCCCTGGAGCTGATAGGTGGTGCCGGAAGCATCGGTGAGGGTGTAGCTGCCGCCGGAGCTGTTCAGGCAACCTTGGATGGTGGTCTCGCTGCCGTTTCCGGCGCTGCTGTTGCTCATGCTGCCGGATTGCGAGGCGTCGGGGCTGCTCTGGCCGGCGCTGCTCGTGGTGCTGCTCGGGGATTGCGAAGATGAAGGCGTGCTCTGCGCCATCATCCACGCGGAACAAGCGAATAGTGTAAGGCCCAGCAAAATCGTCTTTGTCATTGGTAAACACTCCTCTTTGAATTTCGTTTGTATTCGGTGACGAAATGGATCGCTGCTTAGAAGGAAATCACCAGGTGCAGGGTTAACTTGCCTCGACCTTTCCCGACCAGGTGTGCGGCGTCCTTCTGAATCCGCAAACTGGAATGGTCCAAATTCGGCTGGACGACATGGCAACACTTCGATGATGGAAAGCAGGTGCAGGGTTGCCGTCGGCAAGTGGGGTTGCGGAGTGTCTCCGTCGGGGATGATGGCTGAAATCTCTCTCCAACCGTGCTGGTTTCCTGAGCATCGCAACACCGGTTGGGATGGCTGACGACTCTATGACTGATTCTGTGCTCAGCACCGGCCAGCAGATTAAATCCCTCTGGGCCCTGGGAGGCCTTAGCTGGCCCGAACTTTTCCGCCGGGTGTGGTCAGGAATCAATCGCAACGACCTGGTCAACCGCGCTTACGAGCTGGCGTATAACTTTCTGCTGGCAGTCTTCCCGATGCTGCTATTCCTGCTGGGGCTGTTGGGGATGTTTGTGGCGGAAGGAAGCAAGCTGCGCACCGACCTGTTCTATTACTTCCAACTGTTACTGCCTCCCGACGCCTATCACCTGCTGACCGTAACCATGCGTGAGGTCACTCCCCACACGACCGGAGGCAAGCTGGCTTTTGGATTGCTTTTCGCGCTGTATTCGGGATCTTCGGGAATGACGCAGCTGATGACGACGCTGAACGCGGCCTACGAAGTGCGCGAGACCCGCTCGTGGATCAAGGTTCATCTGATCTCTCTTGCCCTCACCCTCGCCATGTCGATTCTGGTCATTGCCGCGCTGTTCGTGGTGCTGGCGGGTGGACACGTGATCAACACCGTGGGCGCCGATCTTGGAATGAGCCAGGCGGTGTTCGTGCTCATCAAGGTTCTGCAGTGGGTGTTCGCGCTGGCCTTCGTAGTATTTGCCTTCGCAGTGATCTATTATTTCGCGCCCAATGTGCACGAGCAGCATTGGTATTGGCTCACGCCGGGATCGGTGTTCGGCGTGCTGATGTGGGCGGCGGCGTCGGCGGCGTTGCGGTTGTACCTGCACTTCTTCAACAGCTACAGCAAGACGTATGGATCGCTGGGGGCGGTCATGATCCTGATGCTGTGGTTTTACGTCACGGGGCTGGCCTTCCTGCTGGGCAGCCAGATCAATGCCACGATTGAGCACGCGGCCGCCGAACACGGCCATGTGGAAGCGAAGGCGCCCGGAGAGAAAAAATCGCCCGCGGGTAAGCAAGCGGACAAGGCGGCATAGCGGCGATCAGGGTTGCGAACTGCTGCCCAGCTCCCGCCCGCTGTGGTGGCCCTCGTCAATCTGCAGAGGAAGCTTCCAGTTTCGCGCGGACACGTGTCCGGCATGAACCCAGGCGAAGCGGGTGATCAAAGATCCCGCAATCGCGGACCACGCGGCCACGCGCCGCATTGATTGGGAAGTTTTTTTCGATCCAAAGAGACTGGCCAGGCGAAGAGCTGCCGGTAGCGGCCCAGAAAGCACGCCACCGGCTCGCGTGATCCAACCGCTCGGCCCGTGTTTGAGGGGATCGAGTTCCGGGTGCGAGCGCGCCTCGATGCGCAGCCCTTCCCAGCTTTCGAAGATGGCTGCGCCCAATCCCAGGGCTTGCAGGGCGTGGCTCTTGCGATGGCCCATGACTTCCAGAATTCCCACTGCAGCGCCCAGGCCGGAGGCGGCAAAGTGCAAGGGGAGATCTCCGGCGTTGCGATTCCATACGGGGATCGCAGTCGCCCCGATCAAGACGCCGGTATAGTTGGAAAACGGAAGCCCAAACGCCAGAGATGCGGCTTGCCCGGCATTTTCGAGAACCTTCAAGGGCAACGATGGTCCATAACGGCGGCGCAGGAATCCTGCGAAGGCGGCCGCAGCGGCGCCGCTGGAGAAGCCTAAGAGCGTCCACACCCCAACCGACATCGGGCTTTGCGGCTTGAATACGCGGAGCATGGCCAGAAAGCGTTCCGGCCGTCCCAGGTCGGCAATCAGCAGCGCGGGAGAGATCACCGAGCCGGCGGCGGCGATCCAGCGCGCATGTTGCACCAATTCGCGATCCGCTCCCGTGTAGTCGGCGATGGCGCCAATCACTGCCGCCGCTCCGGCCGCGCCCCCTACAAAAAAATACAGCGGAATTTCCCAGGTCCAGGGCGGCTCCTTCAGCAGGGGAATGCCGTAGTATCCGTGCTCGGGGCTGGCCTGCGGAAAAGGGGCTCCGGCGGGACGTGCGCCGACCACATGCAACTGCCCGCGGCGTTCCGCCTCTTGCCGGATTTGTTCGAGCCGGCGCTCGCGTGCGAGGTCCCGCTCATTGATCTCGCTCAGCGGATAAGGATCGCTCATCTTGATCTCCCGTCGCCATCGCTCAGAAATGCCAGCAGCGTGCCTCCCAGAAGCAGCCCAGCCGCCAGTGCCGACGAACGCCAGCTCTTCTTCAGATACACAGTCGGGACTTCAGGAGCGGGCGGTAGATTGTAAGTGCGCGGATCGCCGCGCACGATGAACATCGCATGGGTTCCTGCGACGCTGGTTTCGGTGGGATCGTAGATCACGGCATCCTGCATGCCGCGCCCGCGCAACTCCTCGACCCGTTCCTGTGCTTCCTGGCGAAGGTGCTCGAGTTCCCCGAATTTGATCGATTCAGTCGGGCAGGCCTTGGCGCAGGCCGGTTCCAATCCGACCTTCTGGCGGTCGTAACAGAAGGTGCATTTGAAGGCGCGCCCGTCTTTCTGGTTGCGCTCGACCACGCCGAATGGACATGCGGTCACGCAATATCCGCATCCATTACACACATCCGGTTGAATAAATACGCCGCCGAATTCGGTGCGAACAATCGATCCGGTCGGGCAGGCCTCCAGACAGCCAGCTTCTCCGCAATGCTTGCAGACGTCGGAGGAGAACGTCCACGAGGTGGTTTCCGCGGCATTCCCGCCGAAACCGGGAAGCGGTTCCTGCTCGACGAATTTCACATGCCGCCAGGTGGAAGCTCCGACCGCTCCGGTGTTGTCGTAAGAAAACCCGCTCCAGTCCAGGCCGTCCTCGTCGACTCCGTTCCACTCCTTGCAGGCGACTTCGCAAGCCTTGCATCCAATGCACAACGTGGAGTCGGTCAGAAATGCAGTGACGCTCATGCGCTGGCTCCTGTGAGCGAATTGAGTTGCTGCAAGGCCTCTTTGCCGCGAGCGCGGCGCCCCGGCAGCACGTTGCAGACGAGAGCTTTGGTTTCCATGATGCGAACGTTGGGTTCTTCGCTGATCACGAGCAAATCGTTCACTACGTCGCCAATGACCTGCCCGCGATAGCCCCAATGATAGGGGAGCCCGACCTGATGGACGATATGTCCATCAATGCGCAGCGGCCGCATGCGCCGGGTGATCATCACCCGCGCCTCAATCACAGCGCGAGGGGTCGAGATCGTGGCCCATCCGCCATGCTCGAGCCCGATCTGCTCGGCCAGTTCTGGAGATACTTCGGTAAATAATTCGGGCTGCAGTTCGCTCAGGTGCGAGAGATGTCGCGTCATGCCGCCGGCGGTGTGGTGTTCGGTGAGCCGGTAGGTGGTGAGCACGTACGGGAAGCGCGCGTCATGCGGGGCGGCGTAAGGGTTGTCCGGACGCTTCTTCCGGTTCGCTGCCGGATTGGTCTGCTGCCCATAGAGCGGATTTTCGATGAGCGATTCGAGAGGCTCGTAATGGGTGGGCAAGGGGCCGTCCTTCAGCCCGCTGGGGACGTACAGCCAGCCGACTCCATCCGGATGCAGGGTGAAGGGACGCGCGCCGCCGAGCGCCTTCACACCTTTGCCATGTTCCAGGTCGGCAGGGGCATCGGGGGGAGTTTCCTTCTCGTAATCCGGATGATCGAGGCCGGTCCATTGTTTTTTTTCTTCGTCCCACCACACGAGTTTCTTGCGCTCGCTCCAGGGCTTGCCGTCGGGACGAGCGGACGCCCGGTTGTAAATGATGCGGCAGTCGTTGGGCCAGGCAAAGCCCCAGCCATGGCCAAGCAAATCCTGCGGTTTCCTTTCCAGGGCGCGGTTGCGGCCTTCTTCCGGATAGACTCCGCAGTAGATCCAAGCGCCGCATGCGGTGGATCCGTCTTTCTTGAGGTCTTTGATCTTCGTTAATTGCGTGTGGTCCGGAAGAGAGTAGCCATTGATCTCTTGCAGAACTTCTTCCGCTTCGGGTTCTGCGTGCTTGCCTTTGGTCGAATAGTTCCACGTGAGTGCGTTGAGTCCCTCATTGCGCGGGCGCCGATCATTCGCCGCCTTTTGCTTCAGCCTGCTCCCCAGATGGTAGACAAACCAGGTTTCACTGCGCGCATCTCCCGGCGGATCAACAGCCTTCTCGCGGTATTGCAAGAGCCGCTGCGTGTTGGTGAAGGTTCCTTCTTTTTCCGCGGTTCCAGCTGCCGGAAAGAGAAAAACTTCGGTCCCAATCGTGTCCGGGGAAAGTTCGCCGCGAGCGACCTCGGGCGAGGCATACCAGAAAGAGGCGGTTTCGGTCTCCACCATATCGCGCACGACCAGCCACTTGAGCTTGGCGAGCGCCTTGCGTTCGAGGCGGCCATTGGAAGCTCCCACGGCGGGATTCTGGCCCATGACGAACAGCCCATCGAGCTTGCCGTCGGCCATGTCGAGCCAGTAGCCGAAGTGAGAATGATCGCCCGTCACGCGCGGCAACCAATTGAATCCCCAGTCGTTTTCCCTGGTCGCGGCGTCTCCGTAATAGGCCTTCAACAGGCTGATGAAATACTTGTCGAAGCCCGACCAGAGCCCGGTGCGAGCGCTGTGCTTCTTGAGATATCCCTTGAGCTTGTGCGAATCGGCCTCGAAGAACGGCATGGGCAAATAGCCCGGCAGGATGTCGTAGAGCGTGGGAATATCGGTGGATCCCTGGATGGAGGCATGGCCGCGCAGCGCCAGGATTCCTCCGCCGGGGCGTCCGATGTTGCCGAGCAGCAATTGCAGAATCGCAGCGGTGCGAATGATCTGCACGCCCTTGGAATGCTGCGTCCAGCCGACGGCGTAGCAGATTGCTGCCGTCTTGTCAGGTCCGGAAGCGGCAGAAAAGGTATCCGCTGTTTTCAGAAACACTTCAATAGGGACACCACAGTAGCGCTCCACCATTTCGGGGGTGTAGCGCGAGAAATGCCGCTTCAATACCTGGAACACGCAGCGGGGATGCTGGAGAGTCGGGTCGGATTCGTGTTTCCCGGCATCCTCCGCTTCGCCGCCGCGATCTTTGCCGTGTCCGCCTTCGGCCGAGGAGTGACCAGGCTTTTCGCTGCCTTCCTTGCTGGGCGAGCCTTGATAGAGCCATGACTCCGGGTCGTACTTTTCTTTGTCGGAGTGCCAGCCCGAGAAGAAGCCGTCGAGGTCCTCGGTGTCGCGGAAATCTTTGCGAAGGATGGTCGAGGCATTCGTGTAGTTCACCACGTATTCGCGGAATTCACGATTGTTCTGGAGAACGTAATGGACCAATGCCCCCAGGAAAATGATGTCGCTGCCGGCGCGCAGCGGAACCCAGATGTCGGCCATCGCGGAAGTGCGGGTGTAGCGGGGATCGACATGAATGATCTTCGCGCCCTTCTCGCGCGCCTCCACCACCCACTGAAAGCCCACGGGATGGTTCTCGGCCATGGAGGAACCCATGATCAAAATGGCATCCGCGTTGCTGAGATCCTGCTGCGCCGTGGTGGCGCCGCCGCGTCCGAAGGAAGTGCCCAGACCGGGCACCGTCGAGCTATGTCATATACGGGCCTGATTGCTGATGCAGACCATGCCCAGCCCGGCCGTGAACAACTTCTTGATCAGGTAATTTTCTTCATTATCGAGGGTGGCGCCGCCGAGATGCGCGATGGCGGTGGTCTGCATCAGGGACTCGCCCTCGCGGGTCTCCTGAAACGAGCGCTCGCGCGTCTCCCACACCCGGTCGGCCACCATGTTCATGGCTTTTTCGAGGTCGATCTCGTGCCAGTCGCGGGAGTAAGGAGCGCGATATTTCACTTTCGTCAGGCGCCCGGGATGGGTGTGCAATTCAAAGGTGTCGGCGCCTTTGGGGCAAAGATGCCCGCGGGAAATCGGAGACTCGGGGTCGCCTTCGATGGAGATCAGCTTACCGTTCTTGTGATACACAAGCTGGCCGCAGCCCACGCCGCAGTAAGGGCAGATCGAACGTGCTACCTGTGCGCCGTCGGTTTTCGGGCGGAGATTCTGGGTACGCCGGCTCATGGCTTCTGGGCCAGTACCATCAGCGCCGGTTCGGATTTGTTCGATGAGTGGCCAGCGGGAGAGAAGATCTTTCAGCACCGTGCAGCCTCCGCGGATTCGCGCATGATAACAGTTTCTAGCCCAACGGGTGATGCGCTAATGGGATTGGCTTGGCAGCAGAAGTAGCAGATCCCCAGTGACTGCGGGTTGGACTGAAATCATTTTGAAATTTGCGCGCGGGCGAGGTCCATACCGTATTTCGGGTAAGTGGATGACACGGATCCCATCCCACGAAGAAGGCGTGAGCGTTAGTCGCTCTGAGAATGGTTGCTCAGGAAAGCTCGCTGGTGAATGAAAACCGTGGGGTGAGCTTGACCAGCTTCAGCGTTCGGTAAAGAGTGATATTGACGCCGCGCAGCACGACTTTGAGCGCTTTCCCGTCGGCCGCATTGGCAAATTGCTCCAGTGCGCGCAGGCCGCTAGCGTCGATGCGGCGCACGGTAGAAAAGTCCAGCACAAGTTCGCCGCTGCCGCCCTTGAGCCTGAGGCCGGCGTCTTCCAGTGCGGAACTCACGTGTTGCTCATCCGGAATCAGAAACACGGCTTTCGTAGCCATATCCACCGCCTTCACACATTTTGCGATTCGAGTTTCTCTTTCGGCTTGGCCGATCCGCGGCCCTGATATCCCTGCCAGAACAATTCGACCATCTCGGTCATCAAAGGCATGCGCGGATTGGAGCGCCAGGACGGGTCGTCGAACGCATTCTTGACCAATTCCGGCATAGCCTTTTCAAACTCCTCTTTCGAGATGCCCAACTCGGCAATGGAGCGCGGAAAGTCCAGCCGGTCGAGCAGTTGCTCGATGGCGTCGATCAGCTTGGCAACTTTCTCGTCAACGGTATACCCGCCCAGATTCAGCAAGTCCGCAACCAGCGCGTACTTCTTATGCGCCACGTAGCCCTGGCTGTAAGGCGAGGGCATGAACTTGGCCGGCACCGCCGCGTTGTAGGCGATCACGTGCGGGAGCAGGAGCGCATTCGCCCGCCCGTGGGCGATGCCGAAGCGCGCCCCCAAGGCGTGCGCCAGCGCATGATTCACCCCCACCGACGCGTTAGAGAACGCCATGGCCGCGATACAAGCGGCATTGTGCATCATGCATCGTGCTTCTTCGTCCTGCGGATGCTCGTAGGCGATGGGCAGGTACTTGAAGGCGAGCCGAATCGCCTGCATCGCGTTGGAGTCGGTATAGGGGGAGGCGTAATTCGACACTCCCGCTTCCAGCGCATGGGTCAGGCAGTCGATGCCGGTGTCTGCGGTAAGGGCTTTCGGCATGGACATGACGAACTGCGGATCTACGATGGCCACGTCGGGACTGAGCGAATAATCGGCCAGCGTCACCTTGCGCCCGCGCTGCTTGTCGGTGAGCACGGCAAAGGGAGTCACTTCGCTGCCGGTCCCGCTGGTCGTGGGGATCGCAATCAGGCGCGCGTGGCTGGTTTTTTCTGTGGGATACTCCACCACCCGTTTCCTGAGATCCAGAAAGGGCGCGGCCAGATATTCGAGATCCGCATCGGGCGATTCGTACTTCAGCTTCATGATTTTTGCGGCATCGATGATCGAGCCGCCGCCCAGCGCGATGATCTGGTCTGCCTTGTAGAACTTCAGGGTCTCGACCACTTCGTCGATCACCTTCACCTCGGGCTCGGCGTCGGGAATTACGGAGACGTGCACGTGAGTCTTGGGGCAGAGGTGGCGCCGGACCAGATCGACGTGGCCGAATTGTTCGAGCGCCGGGTTGGTAATGATGACGGTGGTGCGGGAGGGAAACTGCCGCAGGTTCTCGACCGCATTCATGTTGAAGTAAATCTGATTCGGAACCCGGAACCACATATGATTTTGGGTCCTCCGTGCAAGGCGCTTGATGTTGAGATAGTGATAGATATTGACGTTGTCGGTAGTACTGTTGCCGCCGCCGGTGCCGCAACCAAAGGAAAACGTCGGCACCAGGTCGTTATAAACTGCGCCCAGCGCGCCAATAGCGCCGGGCGAATTTACGATGATACGGCCGGCATTGATGACCTCGCCGAATTTGCGGATGATTTCGTCGTTGCGGGAAAAGATGACGCCCGTGTGCCCCAGGCCGCCGGCATGGTTCACATCGATGCACACCTGCAGCGCGTCAGCCGTGGATTTCGCGCGGTAGACGGCGAGCACCGGAAACAGCTTCTCTGCAGAAAGCGGATGCTCGCGTCCCACGCCGTGAATCGGCGCAATGAGAAGTTTCGTTCCCGGCTTCACCTTCAGCCCAATGAAGCGGGCGATGTCGGCAGCCTTCTGACCGACCGCCATGGGTTGCATGAATCCGGTTTGGGGATCGATCACGGTGCGCTCGAGCAGCCTGGTTTCCTCCTCGCTGCAGATATGCGCGCCGAGGTCGGAAAACTTCTGCAGAGCCGCATCGTAAATCTCATCGTCGATGGCGACCGTCTGCTCGGAAGCGCAGATCGTCCCGTTGTCGAAAGTTTTCGAGATGATGATGTCCACCACCGCCGTATTCAGGTCGGCAGTCTTTTCGAGATAGACGGGTGTGTTGCCCGCGCCCACGCCTAACGCCGGCTTGCCGGAACTGTAGGCGGCTTTCACCACGCCCGGCCCGCCCGTGGCGTCAATCAGCCCAACATCTTTGTGGTGCATGAGGTAGGCATTGTCCGGCAGAGTAGGAGTGTCCAGACAGGAAAACACGCCTTCGGGAGCGCCGTGCTTCAAGGCGGTTTCGTACATGATCCGGACCGCCTCGGAGCAACACTTCCAGGCCCTGGGATGGGGGCTGAAGATGACGGCGTTCCGGGTCTTGATGGCGACGATGCACTTGAACAAGACCGTCGACGTAGGATTCGTAATCGGAGTCAGGGAGAATAGAACTCCGATGGGCTCGGCCATCTCGATCAGATTGCGCTCGGGGAACTCGCGAATCACGCCCACCGTGCGCCGGTCCTTCACGTAGTTGTACACGAATTCGCTGGCCACCATGTTTTTGATGACCTTGTCTTCCATCACGCCGAGCCGCGTCTCTTCCACGGCGATGCGCGCCAGATACTGCGCCTGCGCGAGGCCCGCAAGCACCATCGGTTTGACAATGCGATCCACGTCCTGCTGCGTGAACTGAGTGAAGATGGCGGCGGCCACACGGGCCCGGCTGACCAGCCCGTCGAGATAGGCGATTCTCTCCGCGCTGAGGCTTTTGTCGGCCAGCGGAATTTCAATTCGTTCTTTGGTGGCTTCACTTGTAATCATCGCGCCTCCTTGGGGGCCAGGGAAGTAATTCACTGCGGCGAACGTGCGCCCGCAAACGCCGGCGCCGGCCATGACAAAGACAAAAGAAAAAACAGTTCGGGCTGTGGGCCGCGCCAGCACCAATGGGGACCATGTGATCAGCCTCGATCTTCACAGTAGACGCTGAAGCCCATTTCGGGTCTATCGCCGTTGTCACCGCAGGATGTGATAGGAGTCACAGGTTGGGGCGGGGATGCCAGGCAGCAAGATGCTGATCAGTAAGGAGATCGCAAGCCCCAATTGTTTCTAACCGAAAGCTGCATCACCATCGTCAGGTCTAAGTTCCATCCAGTTCGACTACACTGTTTTTATTGTGGGGAAAATCGCCTGGCTCATCGTGATCGTGGTTCTGGGCGCCGCGGGATGGCTGGCCTGGGCGCTGTTCATGCCGGTCGAGCCCTCGGGCCAGACGGTGGTGCTGTTGCGGCCGGGATACTCGACGCGGCATATCGCGACGGAACTGAAGAACGCGGGCGTGATCCGGAGCAAGGGAGCGTTCGTGCTGTGGGCCTACTATCATCGCGGGCGTTCGCTCAAGGCGGGCGAATACCTGTTCGACAAGCCGGCCAACATCATTGAAATTCAGAAGCGGCTGCGGCGCGGCGACGTTTACTTTCATACGCTGGTGGTGCCGGAGGGCTTCACCATCTTCGATATCGCCGGCGCGATCCAGCAAGCCGGGTTGGGGTCCGCCGACGATTTCCTGAAAGAAGCGCGCACGGACACGGCGCTGATTGCCGACATCGCTCCGCACGCACAATCGCTCGAAGGATATCTTTTTCCCGATACCTATCAGTTCTCGCGCATGATGACGATGCGGGAAATGGCAGCGGCAATGGTTTGCCAGTTTCGCCTGACCGCTGAGCAAATTGGCTTGCTGCCGCAACCGGCACAGCAAGCGGAGGGGGGCAGTGGGCAGCACCCGGGACACGGGTGCATGACCATCACGATTCAGAACCAAGACGTGAACTACACGCCGGCCTCGATTGTGGAGGAGGAGCTTACCCCGTTGGAGCAAACCGTAATCATGGCATCGATCGTGGAGAAAGAAACCGCGGTGCCCGAGGAACGGCCGCTGGTGGCGAGCGTCTATTACAACCGGCTGGACAAGCACATCGCACTGGACGCCGATCCCAGCATCATCTATGCGGAGCTTTTGGCCGGAACCTATCAAGGGGCGCTGCACCACGCGGACTTGCAGGTGCAATCTCCGTACAACACCTATCGCAGGGCGGGGCTGCCCCCTGGGCCGATCGGGAATCCGGGGCGCAGCAGCCTGGAGGCGGCCATGCATCCGGCGCAAAGTGATTTTTATTACTTTGTAGCCGATGCCCAGGGGCATCATCGGTTCGCGCGCACGTTTGAAGAGCACAATAAGAACGTGCTGGCATACCGCAAGGCGATGCGGGGACGGTAGGGCGGACTTCGGACCTCAGACCTCGGACTTCGGACTTCGGACCTCAGACTTCGGACCTTGGACTTCGGACCCCGGACTTCGGACCTTGGACTTCGGACTTCGGACCTCGGACCTCGGACTTCGGACCTCGGACTTCGGACCTCAATTGCAGACTTCGCATTTACCACCTGGCAGTTCTGGGGCGGATGGAGTCGAGCAGAGCGTTTAACATTCGGCCAGTGTCTGCAGACAATTGAATGAGGGAATCAGACTCGCCCTCACCAAGGTAATTCAGTCGCTCAGCAATGAGAATTTGCGTCTCCAGTTCCAGCAGCGAACCGCGTGCTTGCGAGAAGAAATGGGCGCGGTCACGGTCCGTAAGCCGCCCTTTGCCTTCGGCGATGTTGCTGGGGACGGAAACGGCCGCTCTGCGCATGTGGCTAGTCAAGCCGTACCGTTCGTCTTTCGGAAAAAGCTGGGTAGCTGTATAGATCCGGGTGACCAGATCCATAGATCGTTGCCAAACTCTTAGATCACGATATGACCCGATCATTGCATACCTTAAGTCTGTGATGGTGTCAGGTGGGACAGCAGGACGCAAGGTCAGACGTCACACAAAGTCGCTTCCGAGCTGTGGAAAAAGCCGATTTATGCAGCATCCTTCTAGGCGAGGTGTAGAGCCAGAGGTCAGAGGGTCAAAGGCCAGAGGTCAGACGCCGAAGTCCGAGGTCCGAAAGAATCTGAGGTCTGACGCCTGAGGTCCGAGGTCAGAGGTCTGACGTCTGAGGTCTGAGGTCCGAGATCCACGAGACGCCTATAATTCGCAGTGTGAGGCCGGAGCACAATCCGGGACGCGTGTTGGGGCTGGACGTGGGGCTGCGCCGAGTGGGGGTGGCGATCTCCGATCCGTTGGGCATCACAGCGCAGGGGCTCGACACTCTTCAGCGCAAAAACAAAAGGTACGACCTTCAGCACCTGAACCGCATCATTCGGGAATACGATGTGAAAGAAATCGTGGTGGGGCTGCCGCTGCGCATGAGTGGGGCGGAAGGGGTGCAGGCTGAGAAGATCCAGGCCTTTGCGGAGGACCTGCGAAAACATTTCAAGCTTCCGGTTCACCTGTGGGACGAACGACTGACCTCGGCCGAGGCCAACCGCGTGCTGCGGCAAACGGGTCTGTCCATCGAAAAACGCGGCCAAGCCGTCGACCGGATGGCAGCGATTCTGATCCTGCAGGGCTGGATGGAAAGCCGCGGGCACAGCTAAACTGCGCGCCGGAGGCCGTGTTTGGCGCTAAGCTGCTGATCTGGCAAGAGTCTACGTACCTTGCCTTCCCGGTTCCCGAGGAGTAACATGTTTATAGTAGTTACGGTTTTATAGTAGTTACGGTCGTTCTTCCCCACGAACCCTCCGGCCCGACTGGGTGCCTGAATATGAGCAGTGCGGATCTGAATTTCCACATCGGCGACAAAGTCGTCTACCCCAACCACGGGGTGGGAGTCATCGAGCAAATCAGCAGCCGGTCGGTAGGGCTGAGCGTCGAGAAGTTCTACCTCTTGCATATCAAGGCCAGCAGCCTGAAAGTGATGGTCCCGTGCCATAACGCGGGCAGCGTGGGGTTGCGGCGAGTGGTGCGGAATGGGGAAATCCGGAAGGTGTTGGATTGTCTGTCGGTCAACGAGAGCAACGGGAACGGCGATTGGAAAGACCGCTTCAAAGAGAATTCCGACCGGATGCGCACCGGATCCCTGCTGGAAGTCGCGGGAGTGCTCAAGAACCTGATTGCGCTGCACCAGGCCAAGCCGCTTTCGTTCCGCGAGAAAAAGATGCTGGAGCGGGCGCGTTATCTTCTGGTCAGCGAACTGGCCATGGCGCGCAGCTGCGAAGAATCGAAGATCGAAGAACTGCTTACCGAAGCGCTGGCCAAGTGCAAGCTGCGCTTCCCGGAAGCCTCGGAATTCCAGGCGTAGAACTTCAGACTTCGGGCCTCGGACTTCGGACCTTAGACCTCAGGTTCGAACTTCCATCCATAGTTTCTGGAGTGGGCTTCCGACCGATTGCGCCAACACCGCGTCTCACCGTGCTCGGTCCTGCGCCCGCCAAAGGCCTATGGGCCGTCACAACTCCGCGCCCGTTCCAGCAGCAACTCTCGCTCGCGCGCATTCCTCGTAATAGACGCAGCCCGCTCGAACTCCGCCCGCGCTTCATTCAAACGGCCGAGCTTCTGGAGCAGGTCTCCGCGTACCATGACCATAACTCTCATTGTCATTTCTCCTATGGACTGTTTGGGCTGGAATCAGAACCCCCGATTTCCCGCTCTATATGGACGTCGAACGAAGAGTGGCCAAATCGACAGGCGGTCCCACAAAATCTCTTTTTGCCATGTTAGACGGACAGAGAGGCTGGTTGGGGACAGGTATCGTGGTTTTTCTGGGGGGTTGGCAACCAGCCGGCGGAAGCCCGAAGCCTGAAGCCGGGGAGGGGTTTATAATGTCTCAAGTCTGCCGCAATCCGGCCTTTTTACGTAAACAATGACCGATCAAATCAAGCGAAAATTGCAGGAAGAGATCAACGCGCTCGAACACGAGTTGATCCACGAACTTCCCAAAGAAATCAAAAAAGCGGCCGCGCTCGGCGACCTGAGCGAAAACGCCGAGTATCACATGGCCAAGCAGCGGCAGGAGTTCGTGAAGGCGCGGGTGCGCCAGCTGGGCAAGCGACTGGCTGAGTTGTCGATGATCAACATGAACAACATCCCTCATGACAAAGTGGGGCTGGGGTCGACCGTCAAGGTCTACGACAACACCAAGGGCGAGGAAGTCGAGTACAAGCTGGTGACGAGCGAAGAATCGGACGTTGCGGCAGGGAAGATTTCGACTACCAGCCCCATCGGGCGGGCGCTGCTGAATAAGAAAGTCGGGGACGAAACGGTGGTGGTCACGCCCAACGGCAAGCGGGAAATGGAAATTTTGAGCTTGAGCACCATCCACGACGAAGCCGAGGAAAAACCAAAAGAGGCGCAAGCCTGAAATCATGAACCACAAAGGACACGAAGGTACACGAAGGAAACGAGGGTTAGCTTTTCCTCCAAATAGCTTACTGTCCTTCGCGGTAAAGCTCTGGTCTGACGCGGGGCCACCCCCATGAGCCGCTCCTGGACTTCAGCGTTCGGACGTGCCTGCGGGGTTCTGCTCGATACCATTGTCCGCTGGCTGGCGCTTTCCCGCATTAATCCTAACGTCCTGACCTTTATGGGACTGGTGGTGAACACCTGGGCGGCAATCCTGTTCGGCTCGGCCAACGCCTCGAACCAGAAGCGCATGTTTTTTTATGCGGGACTGGTCATTATTTTCTCGGGGTTCTTCGACCTGGTGGATGGACAGGTGGCGCGCGCCACGAACCGGGTGACGCGCTTCGGAGCGTTTTTCGATTCGGTGATCGACCGCTACTCCGATGCCAGCCAGTTTCTGGGGTTGCTGGTTTTCTATGCCCGCGGCGAGCGGTTTTTCTACGTGGTGCTGAGCGCCTTCGTGATGATCAGCGCGATCATGGTCAGCTACACGCGAGCGCGGGCGGAAAGCCTGATCGGTTCGTGCCGCGTGGGATTCATGGAGCGCCCGGAACGGCTGGTGCTGGTGATTCTGGGCGCGCTATTCAATCGCATGGGCCCAGTGCTGTGGGTGATCGCGGTGCTCAGTACGATTACCGTCATTCACCGCATGCGGTATACGTGGACACGGACGCAAGATCCGCCGGTGTCGCTCACTCCGGGGCAGGCCGCGTAGTTTTTTCGTCCAATCTTTGAGGCTCAATCGCACGCCATAGCGTTGTTAAGGAATGACCGGCAGCAGCAGCGCCGAAGGGTGCTGCGCATCGTGAAAAATCGTATTCGTGGCCGGAACCGACCGGCGCGCGAATTTGATTTCCTCGCCGGTGTTCAGATTGCGATCAAAGCGAGGGAAATTGCTGCTGGAAATCTCCAGACGCAGCGTGTGTCCGCGAAGAAACACATTGCTCGTGGCCCAGAGATCGAGTTTGACCTGGTAGGTCTGGCCGGGATTCATCAGCGAGGCATGTTCGCGGGAATCGCGGTAACGCAAGCGAAGGATGCCCTCGGCGACATCCATAGCGAAGCCATCGGGCGCAACATCGACGAGTTTGCCGGTGAAATCGGTATCCACGGCGGAAGACTTCACAAACAAATTCGCGCTGACTGGACCGGTTACATCCAGGTTTTGCGCCAGAGGCCCGATGGAATACACGAGCACATCATCGCGATTTTCCACTGACCGTTGATCCCGGGGACCGGGCTCGATGAGTTCCTGAGCGCAGCAAAGCGGGCCTCCGACGGTCGGAACGGGATTTGCGGGATCGTAAACATAGGAATCCGAAGGTTCAGATTTTGGTGGAGTGGTGGAAAGAGAACCGTCGCCGCGCAGCGAATTTGCCTTGCCTGCGGAGTGGAGGAAATACTTGACATACTTGGCCTCCGGGGGAGGCCAGTCATCCTCCTGCCGATATTCATTCAAGCCCATCACGAAAAGATTGACCGGCTTGTCGGTGGCGAAGTGATTGTGAATGCCTTTGAACAGGAAATCGTACCAATCGAGAACCACATCGACGTAGGGGTACTCGAGGGCGTGGGGACCGAAATCCACGTCGCCAATGCGGCGGCCGAAACCGGCGTGGCCGCCGATCTGCATCATTAAATGCTGCTGGGTACGCGCGGCTTCGGTCGAGCCATGGGCCTTGGCGCCCATATAATTTCGCAGCGTTCCATCACTGAAAATGTCGTACCAGCCTCCGACCTCAAGCATGGGCACGGCGATCTTGGAAAAATTTTCTTCAATCGACCATTGCTTCCAGTAATTGTCGTAATCGGGGTGAGCCAGCCAATCCTCGTAATAAGGTGCAATGGAGGAGGTGAGCTGGGCCTCCGCCGCTAATTGCCCGAAATTGAAAATCGGATAGTTGGCGAGCGGAAGGGTGGGCGCGCCCACCCGCGCATCCGTGTTCTCGTCAATCAAACGATCGAGCGTGTTGCGCGCCAGTTGCGTGGTCCAGTTCTGATCGAACCATTGCTCAAAGGCTCCGCCCTGGTAGGTCCAGTTGTCGTGATAATTGCTGCCGGTCACATCCGGCGCGACCCCTGCCAGGTGGGGAGGGGCGCTGATAGCGGCGAGCATCTGCGTCGCCCCCACGTAAGATCCTCCCATCATTCCGACCTTGCCATTCGAGTACGGGAGTGACGCCGCCCATTCCACGCTGTCATAGCCGTCGGCCTGCTCGTGTTTGAAGGGATACCATTCTCCTTCGGAGGTGTAGCGGCCGCGAACATCCTGAATGATGAAGACGTAACCCCGCTCCACGATCTTGAACGCCGGTGAAATCGCCCAGTCCACGCTCTTGTCATAGGGGGTGCGCATCAGGATGACAGGAAATTTGTCATCCGAGTCCGGGCGATAGATGTCGGCGTGAAGCGTCACTCCATCGCGGGTCTTCATCGGCACGTTGTATTGAATAAGCATCTTCGAGGAGACCCCTAAGGGAGTGGATTGGGAATAAAGCGATGGCAGGGTGAGCGCGAAAAAAACGAAGGCAGCGAGGAATAACTTGAGGGGCACGAAGCCGGTGGTCATTTTCATCCCTGTGATCTCCTATGCTTGATTGTCGCATGGCGTTGTTTTGTGCACGGTTAAGACTAAATGGATCCGAGTCGCACCGCTACGCCAATCAAGAGGATACCTCCGACTGCGGCCGCCGGGTCCGGAATCCAGGCGAACGGCGATGAGGGTCTGGCAAGTTACACTTGATGTCGATGAAACCGACGTCCATTCTCTTTTGTCTTCTGTGGATGGTGGGCTGGTGTGCATCCGGCTGGACTCAGGACCGCACTATGAAATCCGATCCTCTCGCGGGTTCCACGCAGATGATCGTGGTCACAACGTCGAGTTGGAACGCAGTCGAAGGACAGTTGCGGCGATATGAGCGCTCCAATACCCAGGAAAAATGGCATCCCGTGGGGGAGCCGATCTCCATCGTCGTCGGCAAGAATGGCTTGGGCTGGGGCATCGGCGTCATTGCGACCGCTGATTCCAACATTCGTGCCGCAGGCGACCCGGTCAAGAGAGAAGGAGACGGCAAGTCGCCCGCGGGCGTGTTTGCGCTGGGCACCGCATTCGGCTACGCTTCTCAGCCGCTGCCTGGATTAAAGATGCCCTATCTGAACCTGACCCCATCCGTCGAATGCGTCGACGACCCTGGCTCGAAGTACTATAACCGCATTGTGGACCGCGCCCTCGTCGCTGCCGACTGGACGAGTTCAGAGCACATGCGCAACGTCGGTGAGTCGTACCGCTGGGGAATCGTGGTAGATCACAATCGCATCGTGAGGCAGGACAACGCCGATCGGCCTGAGCCGGGCGGCGGCTCGTGCGTCTTTCTGCACATTTGGCATAGCTACGACACAGGCACGGTGGGATGCACTGCCATGTCAGAAATCGACCTGGACACCCTGCTTACCTGGCTCGATCCAGCGGGCAAGCCGTTGCTGGTACCACTGCCGGAGCCAACCTATAAGCGGCTGATGAATCACTGGGCGTTGCCGGAATTGATTGCGGCTCCCCCGCGTTGAGAGGTGGCAATCTCTCTAGCGTCCGAGAGCTTACGTGACGCAATCATCGCCGTCCATGGTTTGAAACGATGCCGCCAGCGCGGACTTGATCACCTTTCCCGTCGAGCTGCGAGGAAGCGCCTGCAGCAGGACAAGGCGCGAAGGCAATTTGTAATTGGCTAGCCACTGCCTGCCCCAGTCGCGCAGGGACGGCAGATCGAGGGCAGCACCGTCATTCAGGACTACCGCGGCCGCGACCCGCTGTCCCCACTCTGGATCGGGCACGCCGATAACCGCGCAGTCGGCAACTGCGGGATGTTGGCGCAGCGCATCCTCAATCTCCAGCGCCGACACCTTGTGCGCGCCCGTCTTAAGGATGTCAATGTTGGTTCGGCCAAGAATGCGATAGACACCGTTCTCGACGACCGCGGTATCGCCGGTGCGAAACCAGCCATCGCGGAAGGCATCGCGGGTTGCGGCGGGATCGCGCCAGTATTCCGCAAACACGCCGGGGCCATGGACCTCGATCTGCCCCGAGGTTCCCGGGGCCACCAAGTTGCCGTCCTCTCCGACCAGCCGAACCTCGACGCCCGGCAGTGGCGTCCCGACGCTGCCCGGCATCCGCTCGCCCCGCAGTGGGTTCGACAGCGCCATGCCAATCTCCGTCATACCGTAACGCTCCAGCAGTGTGTGGCCGCTGATCTCCTTCCAGCGATGGAACGTGCGCACTGGGAGCGGTGCCGAACCTGAGACCATCAATCGCAATTTGGCACATCCCTCACTCAAGAATGCTCGTCGCTCGGAGGTCGCTGAATCCCAGGCCTGGATGAGCCTGGTGTAAACGGTCGGAACCGCCATGAACAGGGTCACGCTGGCCCCGGCGATTCGGTCCCACACGTCATTGGCGTCGAAGCGCGGCAGCATCTGGCAGGTTGCACCGGACCACAACGCGCAGGAGACAACGTTGATGATTCCATGCACGTGGTGCAGAGGCAAACACAGAACAATGCAATCGTCCGCTGACCACTCCCAGGCTTCCACCAGGGTCACGATTTGCGCTGTCACATTGGCGTGGGTGGTGACGACTCCCTTGGGCCGGCTGGTCGTGCCGCTGGTGTAGAGAATCATGGCGCGCCGTTGGAGGCGAATGTCCGGCAAGGGTGCGGGCTGAAGAGCGGGGAGTTGATCATAGGACAACGCGCGGAGGTGGCGGGCTTCGGCAATTGATGTCAGCAAAGAGGCTGCCGCGGCATCGAATACCAATGTCGACGCTTCGGCATTATCGATGAAGTACTCCAGTTCCGACCTAGTGAAGTTTAGCGGCAATGGGACAGCAACACCCCCCGCGCGCCAGATGCCCCACTGCGTCATCACCCAGGGAAATCCCGGCCTCATCAGAAATGCCACACGCTCTTCCTGAAGATCCTGGCGGCCATCGAGCAGCGCGGTCGCCACGTGCGACGACGCATCGAGCAAATCGTTGTACGTGAAGGATCCCTGGGAATCGACGACAGCAATGCGCCGGTCATGTCTTTGGGCTTGAGCAATGACTGGAAGAGGGATGATCACACGCCGACTCTACGTCGTCTCTGCCGCCCTGTCCACTTGCGAGGAGAGAGCCGACCTCCAGCGAATATCGGTGCAAAGCGCAGCAGAGCATTCTCTGCGCGCGATGCGAAGCGTTGAACCATGGATGTTGAGTCGTCCTCTATGGTGTAACGTACAGACTTGGAAGTGCGACAGTCAGGATCACGATTTGCCGGGTGAGCGCTATGGCCCCGACCGCCAAGCCAGTGCAGTTAGAGCCCCAGACTATCGAGGCTTTTGATACGTACATACGCGAGGCCGAAAAGGAAGCTGAGCAGAACCTGTGTGCCGAAGGTGCATTCCTGTGGTCTGGCACGGCTCCCGAGAGAACTCAGCAGATTCAAGCAGGTAGTGTCCTGGCGCAATTCTGGTCCGGCAAAGGGCCGGTCAAAGTCCCGCATGGTCTAATCCACGACTGGGTTGGCACCGCCTTGATTTCTGGCGCGAGCGTCGAAGATACGCTGGCGCTGATCCAGGACTACGATAACCACAAGAATATTTACCAGCCCGAGGTGATTGCGTCAAAGCTGATTAGCCACCGTGACGGCACCTTCCAGATCTATCTGCGCCTCCTGAAGAAAAAAGTCATAACCGTAGTGCTCGATACCTACCATGACGTGCATTATCGACCTCTGGAGAGATCGCGCTGGATGTGTCGTTCGTACACGACGCGTATTGCCGAGGTAGAGAGCGCTGGAAGCGCGAAGGAGAGAGTGCTGCCGCCCGATACCGGGCATGGATTTCTGTGGCGTTTGTATTCCTACTGGCGATTCGAGGAACGCGACGGTGGAGTGTGGGTCGAGTGCCGAGCGATTTCGCTGACCCGTGACGTGCCATTTGGGCTGGGATGGGCGATCGAACCGATTATCCAGAAACTTCCTCAGGAGTCTTTGGTCAAGACTCTGGAGGCCACGCGCAAAGCGCTACAAGCCAGGAAGGCATAGTTCGCGTTTTCTCGCATGAGCACAAGCGTCGCGCAATGGATTTCACTGAGTTTCTCCATTGCGCTCGCCCCATCCAAAAGTAGGTGTGACCACTGTCACCAAGCCTCGTGACAGGCATCGCTGACTCCCCTCAGCTCGGAGTTCTACTTTGGGAACCGAGGCTATGGTATGGTGCCTGGCGAAACCCAGTCAGCTAATACCTGCGAAGTTTTTCCTGGCCCGCCTGCGCGAATTCCGCGAGCTTTCGGTTTACGAAGCGATCGAGAGGCTCACTCATGCGGGCGAAGCAGTTGGGTGTAACGCAGGCGATCTAATCCGGACGCTTGATTGAGGAATGAGCTTAGAAGAGTTGCACGACCTCATTGAATCGAAAATGGAAAGTCCAGAGAAAGTAGCGTAATCGCCAGGCAAGTGTGCGCAGGGCAGCAATCGGATCGAGAGGTAGCTCCCCATGAATGTGCTGGAACGGTCAAAGTCCTACGTTGAGTACGGGCGCAAGCTCGTGGATTCCGCAGTGCAGGGAGCACGCGCAGGGGAAGACAAATTCCTCAAGGAAGAATCGCCCTCTCCATTTCTCAGCGGATATGCTCAACAGGCGCTGGGGCCCGCTGTCCTTGGCGCATGTTTAGGCGCGTTGGGCGGATGTTTTGCGAACGGCCAACGGTCCAAAGGCAGAATCCTCGCCTGCGGATTGCTGGGCGGGGCGGTCGGGTTTACCGCCGGCGTCCTTTGGGACAGCCGGCATTTCACGGGGAGCATTGCTTCCGAGGCATGGAAGAGTATCGGCAAGACTCGCGACGAACACTGGTTTGAGAGGAATCCGATCGACTACGCCTAGACAGACTGAAGATGTCGATCTCTGAACCGTCGAGATTGTGCTACGCGGCGTTAACGTCGATCTCCACAAAGTACTGATGCGGATGAAGCTTGCGCAGTGGTTTTCGTTTGTGAATTGAAGGTATAGGCCGCGCAGAGGTCAAGAGGTCAATAAGAGGAGTCGTGCAGAACCATCAACAAAGCGAACGTCTTTCCTGGGGTGATACGGTTTTCCTGCATCTGGAACGGGAAGGCATGCCGCTGAACGTGGCGAGTATCTGCCTGTTCGAGGGTGAGATCTCTCTGGAAGACTGCGTTCAGTTCGTTGAGTCGAAGCTTCCGCTGCTGCCCCGCTATCTCAAACGCGTCGTGCCCGCGCCGTTCGGGCTTGGCCTTCCCAGCTGGGAATACGACCCGGAATTCGATCTTCGCCGCCATATGCGCGAGGTGACTCTGAAGCGAGGTACAGACCTGGAGCTAAGGGCTCTGGCCGGAAAGCTTTTCAGTACGGTGATGGACCGTCGTCACCCGCTGTGGGACATGACCGTAGTGCGGGGGCTGAAGGGCAATCGCACCGGGATAATTCTCCGCCTGCATCACTGCCTGGCCGACGGCATTGCGGGCGTGGGCGTCATCAGCACGCTTCTGGACGCGAGCCCGGAGGCGCCCCGCTTGCCCAAGAAAAGGATAAAGTTCCAGATTCCGCCGCGGCCCGATCCATTGACTTCGCTTACGGCCGGCTTTGTGGATTCCTATTCTGATCTGGTCAAGCGAATTCTCTCTGCACTCACCGATTTTGTAAGCATGGCGGAGCGAGCTGCTGTGAGCAACGGGGACCGCGCCACCAACGAGCTTCTGAGGCTATTTCCAGAAATCGCGGCATTTACAGAGCGGCTCCGGTTCAACGTTCTCTACCGCGGCCCACAGAAATTTGCCTGCACGGAGATCCCCCTGGCTCAAGTCAAGGCCATCCGGCACAAGTATGGAACCAGCGTGAATGACGTCATTCTCGCCCTGGTGACGGCGACGATTCGCCGCTACTGTGAATTGCACGGTGACCGCGTGAAAGGGAAACTGCTGCGGATGATGGTGCCGGTCAATCTTCGCGGCACCGAGAAAACGTCAGAACTGGGGAACCGCATTTCGTTGGTGCCAGTCACTATTCCGCTGGATATTCGGCAACCACGAAAGCTGCTGGCTGGTGTCCACAAGCGAACCGAGTTCCTCAAGCAAATGCATGCGGCCGAGTTAGTCAGTCTGGCGGGGGGACTTATCGGGATGTTTCCGACCTCGGTGCAGGGGCTGGCGGGACCTATTGCCAGCCAGTTGCCGATCACCCCCTTCAACCTGGTCTGCACAAATGTGCCTGGACCACAATTTCCACTCTACATGCTGGGACACAAGCTGCTGCAGTTGTATCCCTATGTCCCGGTTGGAGGCGAGATGGCGCTCAACTGCGCCATCCTGAGTTACAACGGCACGGTTTACTTTGGGTTCAGCGGCGACGCGCATGCAGCACCCGACCTGAGGAAGATGGAGAAATTGTTGGATGCCAGCTTCGCGGAGTTGCGCGATGCCGCCGGAATCGGCCGACCGCAAAAAAGATCGCAAACAAAAAGACTGCTCCGCAAGAAACAGGCAGCGTCAATCGCCACCTCGCGGGCAAAAACCGCGCCACCACCAATCGAGACAGCGAGTAGCTTTTCGCCGCTGGAATCGAA
>DASYYT010000073.1:0-35689 GCA_035949755.1 Candidatus Sulfotelmatobacter sp. | reverse complement strand
AAAAACTTAGGGGACGCATTCAGCGTCCCCTTTTGACTTCGTACTGAGCTTGCTTAGTGTTTCTTTTTCTTCTTTGCCTTTTTCTTGGTTGCCATTGTTCCTATTCTCCCTTCCATTCTTCATGGAAAATGTGCAGTGGTCTTCTACTGCAACTAGTTGATGTATAGAGTTAATGAAAAATGAAGTCAAGAAAAAAATGATGCATCATTCGCGCAAGTCGCGATACCAAAGTCACGCCGATGAAATTTCTTTGGCAAATGTCAACCAAATTTTTTACCGATCCACTCGCTGCGCCTCAGAATTTTCCTGTATAGCGCATCGCGGCTCCTTCATGACCATACAAATCGCAAGCCGACTCACTTCTCTCGTCTCTTCTCGCGAGTCTGAGTGCCGCACACTGGCGTAGAATCCATTCTGCCTTCGCAACATCTATAATGAAGCCAGCGAAATCTTCGCAGGAGCCGCATTTTATGCCCTCTTTTGACGATGTCGTCATCATCTCCGGCTGTCGCACTCCCGTAGGAAAATTCCAGGGAAGCCTCTCCGATTTCACCGCTCCGCAACTTGGAGCCATCGTCGTGCGCGAAGCCGTCAAGCGCGCCGCCATCGATCCTGCGCTGGTCGACGAGTGCATCATGGGCAATGTCGTTTCCGCCGGACTCGGTCAGAATCCTGCGCGCCAGGCCGCCATCTTCGGCGGACTCTCTCCCGCCACAGGTGCCATGACAATCAACAAGGTCTGCGGCTCCGGATTGAAATCTGTCGCTCTCGCCGCACAGGCGGTGCAGACGGGAAACAGTTCCATCGTCGTCGCCGGCGGCATGGAATCCATGACCAACGCTCCTTATCTTTTGCCGCAGGCCCGCAAAGGATACCGTCTCGGCAACGCGCAGATTGTCGATTCCATGGTTCACGACGGGCTCTGGGACATCTACAACGACTACCACATGGGCATCACCGGCGAGAACGTTGCCGAAAAATACGGCGTCACCCGCGAGGAGCAGGACGAGTTCGCGGTCAACTCCCACCGCAAGGCAGTCTCGGCAATGAAAGAGTGCCGCTTCAAGGCGCAGATCGTCGCCGTAGAAATTCCTGCGAAGAAGAAAGGCGCGCCCTCGGTGATCTTCGACAAAGATGAGAGCCCGCGTGAAGACACGACCATCGAAGTTCTCCGCAGCCTCAAGCCCGCCTTCAAGAAAGATGGCACGGTCACCGCCGGCAATGCTCCCGGTGTAAACGATGGCGCGGCTGCGGTCGTGGTTACCAGCGCGCAGCGTGCCAAAGAGCTCGGCGCCAAGCCCTTGGTCCGCATCGTTGCCCAGGCCACCAGCGGCGTCGAACCCAAATGGGTCATGATGGCCCCCGTGGGAGCGGTTCGCCAGATTTGGGAGAAAACCGGTTGGAAGAATGAAGAAGTCGATCTTTACGAACTGAACGAGGCGTTCTCGGTTCAAGCGCTGGCCGTGATGCGCGAACTGGGTCTGAATCCCGGCAAGGTCAACGTAAATGGTGGCGCAGTCGCCATCGGTCACCCGATCGGCGCCAGCGGCGCTCGCGTGCTGGTGACCCTGATCTACGAAATGATCCGCCGCGATGTGCACCGCGGCATCGCCGCTCTCTGCCTGGGCGGAGGCAACGCCGTAGCCATGGCGGTCGAGCGATAACCAACCATGTAGGGACGGACGCATTCGTCCGTCCCAGCCAGCGCGAAGCGCTGCGTCATGCATCCAACCCTTATCGGGATAAATCGTCCCGGCGCGAGGCACCCATGCCCAACCGTCTAGCCGTACTCCTGCTCCTGACAACCTGTCCGCTGCTCGCCCAGACTCGTTTCGACGGAACCTGGCTGATGAAGATGGATACTCTGCAATTCTCCGGCGCCCCCGAGGAATACCTCGTTGACAAAGGTATGTACCACTGCGTGAGTTGCGTCCCGCCTGTCAATATCAAGGCGGACGGCAGCGACCAAGCCGTGGCTGGCCATGAATTCTATTACGACACGATTTCCGCCCAAATATTGCAAAACAAATCCGTCCAGTTCACCTTCAAGAAGTCCGGGAAGCTGGTCGCCCGATCCACTGAAACCGTTTCCTCCGATGGCAGAACGATGCTGGAAGAATTCACCAACACCCCAGGCCCAGGCGCAGTGACTGGCAAGGCAGGATTCGTTCGCGTAGGGAAAGCCCCGCCCGGTTCTCATCCGCTCTCAGGCAAGTGGCAAATGCGAACCATCCACAACGCGACTCAAGCCGGAACCTTGACCACTTATCGTTCCATCTCAGGCGGCATGAATGTTGTAAACGGGCGGCAAAGTTATGACGTGAAGTTCGATGGCAAGGATTACCCGGTCGGCGATAGCCAGGCGACCGTCTCGCTGAAATTGATCGACGACTCGACCATGGAGGAAATTGATAAGGCCGACGGCAGGATCCTGACCGTCATCCACATGAGCGTCTCCAAGGATGGCCAGACGATGAAGGTCGAATCCGTAGACAAACAACGCGGCGGCACCATGACCTACACAGCCGAAAAGCTGCCGTAGCTTGTAGCTGGGCATTTTCCTCTGTGTTCCCCTGTGTCCCCTGTGGTGAAAATTTTTCCAAAACCTTAGCTTGCCGCCGGCAGCGTCACCGTAAACACCGCGCCCCCATCCGGGGCATTCGCCGCCTCCACGCTGCCGTTGTGCTCTTTCATCACCGACTTGCAGATGCTGAGCCCCAGCCCCGTGCCCCGCCCTGGCCGCTTCGTCGTGTAAAACGGATCGAAGATGCTGGCCAGATTTTCTTTCGGAATTCCCGACCCATCATCGTGGAAGCTGACCCACACCGAACCTTCACCTTTGCCCATCCGAATCCGCAATGTCCCCTTTTCCCGGGCCTCGCGAATTGCCTGTTCCGCATTCATGATTAAATTCAGGAACACCTGCATCAGTTGATGCGGATCGCCCAGCGCGTACGGCACTGCGGGCTCTTTCAGAAAATCCACGGTGATGTTGTTTTTGCGCAGCGAATAAGCGTGCAGGTTGAGCGTGCGCTCCACCACCTCGGTCAGGTTGATCTTGCTCTTGCCCGGCGCCGGAGGCCGCGCAAAATACGTCAGATTCTGCACAATCTCTGCCGCCCGCCGCGTCTGCTGCTGCAACATCGCCAATTGTTTCCGCGCCACTTCGTTGGTCTCGGTATCCTGCAGCAACTCGCTCACTCCTAAAATGCTGGTGAGCGGATTGTTGAGTTCATGCGCCACTCCGCCGATCATCGCTCCCATCGCCGCCAGGCGCTCGCTTTGCACCACCTGCTGTTCCAGCTTTCGTTCGATGGTGATGTCGCGCACCGATATGATCACCCCGCTGATCTTGCCCTCGTCGTCCACCAGCTGGCTGCCCGACGCTCGCATCGTCCGCCAGCTTCCATCGCGATGCCGCGCGCTGTATTCCGCCGAACCGAAAACCTGCCTTCCCGACACCACATCGTGATACAGCGCGGCCAGTTCCGGCGAATGATTTTCCAAATCCGTGATCTTCTTCCCAATCATGTCCTGCGGTTCGAAACCCAGCAGGTCGCGCGCCCGCGCGGTGGCAAACGTATACCGCTCCCCCAGATCCACCACCAGAATCAAATCCGGGAAACTTTCCAGCAGCCGCCGCCGGAACTCTTCCTGCTGCGCCAGCTGCCGCTCCATGCTGCGCTTTTCCGTGATGTCAACCAGCGTCCCCTGATACCGGATGATGTTCCCCGACGCATCCCACACCGCGCGCGATGCATCCAGAAACACCGTCGCCTTCCCATCCTTCCGCCGCAGCCGGATCTCGCGCGTCCTCATCCCTCCCCGGTCATCCACCGCCCGTCCCAGCACAGGTGGTCCGGGATCAAAATTCAGAGCTTCAGGGTTCACCAGCAGCAGATCCTTCTTTTCCTGATATCCCAGCATGCTGACCAGCGCCGGATTGGCATCCAGCAGCTGCCCGTCCGGCGTGCTGAAATACACCCCCTCCTGCAACGTCTCAAACAGTTCCGTGAACCGCAACTCTTTTTCGCGCTGCTCGGTCACATCGCGTCCCAGCACGCTTGCGCCCACCACCTCGTCGCCTTTGATAATTCCATTGATCACGCAATCGAAATAAAGCAGCCGCGTACTGTCCTTGAGACGCAGCCGCAGCGTTCCCGCCCAGCGCTTTTTTTCCAGAAAACGTCCCAGGCTGCGCTCCGCATCTTCGCGCGTCGGCTCCTCAATCAGGTCAAAAATCTTGTGCCCCACCAGCTCGGAATACGGCAACCCGGTCAATTCACTAATGCGCCGGTTGACCGTCCTCACCGTTCCATCCAGCGCCAGCGCGCATGCCGGATCGTCCAGCGAATCGATCAGCTCCTTGAAATTGCGCTGCGACCGCATGATGACCTGGCTGAGTTGATCGAGTTGCTCCTCCGATGGTGCTACGCCTACATGCTCCTGCAATCCGCGCAGCGCGACTTTAAGTTCGCTGACTTCCTTCCGGCGCCCGGCCGCGTACACAGCCAAAAGCACCGATAGCACCAGCACTCCGAGGGGAATGGCTCTCAGCGAGTATGGAATGCTTTCCAGACGCTCCCACAGCAGGGCGGACAGGGCCACCGCCAGCAGCACCATGAATCCCAGCAGCCAGCGCCAGAGCTGCGATTCTTCGTGGTCCAGATTGGGAGTGCGCGGGCTCTGAGACGCGTTTTTGTCCGAGGTCATGGGAAACTGGGTCGTTAACCGATGAGCAATCCTAATTGTATAAGCGGTGATCGACTCGCTAGGTTGGACAGTTTGGTACCAAAGGCCAATGCACGTTCGCAGCCCGTTGAAGACACTACCTGCTGTCCTCCCAAAGTGGGACGTCTCTCTATTTTTGCACAGCCTCCTGTGACATCCGTCACAGCCTCCGCTCTTCCGGAAATCGTAACGTAGCTATCTGGTAGATCAGGACCAGGTTCAGACCTCGTGCCCCATTTCTCACTGGTTTTGGGAGAAGTGGGATTTCTTGCTGTCACTCCATGCTTTATAAAACTCTCAGCGCCGCCGTCTTCGGCATCGACGCCAACATCATCCAGGTCGAAGTCGACTGCTCCGGCATCAAGTGCGATCAGGACCACTTCCACACCGTCGGCCTTCCCGATGCCGCCGTGCGCGAGTCCCGCGATCGCGTCCGTGCGGCCCTGAAGAATTGCGGCTACGACATTCCGCCCACCCAGATCACGATAAACCTGGCGCCCGCGGACATTAAAAAGGAAGGTTCGGGATTCGACCTGCCCATGGCCCTGGGCATCGTAGGCGCCTACGGCGGTTTAACCAAAAAGGAAATCTCTGACTGCTTGTTCGTCGGAGAGTTATCTTTGGACGGCGGGGTTCGCAGCGTCCGCGGCGCTCTGCCCATCGCCATCGAAGCCCGTGGCCGAAAAATCTCCCGCCTCGTCGTCCCCGAAGCCAACGCCAAAGAAGCCGCCATGGTCGCTGGCGTCGACGTCTATCCCGTCCGCTCCCTGCTCGACGTCATCCACTTCGTGAACTCCGGCAACGGCATCGTTCCTATCAAGGCCGACGGCGACTCTCTCCTGCGCGAGTCTCAGCAGTTCTTCGTCGACTTCAAAGACGTCCGCGGCCAGCAGACCGCCAAGCGCGCCATCGAGATTGCCTGCGCCGGAGGCCACAACATCCTCATGATCGGCCCGCCCGGCTCCGGCAAGACCATGCTTGCCAAGCGCATGCCCACGATCCTGCCCCCGTTCACCTTCGAAGAAGCTTTGGAGACCACCAAAATTCACAGCGTCGCCGGAGTCCTTGACCAAGGCACCGGGCTCGTCGGAACCCGCCCCTATCGCGCCCCACATCACACGATTTCCGACGCAGGGCTGATCGGCGGGGGCGTGATCCCGCGCCCCGGAGAGGTCTCGCTCGCCCACAATGGCCTGCTCTTTCTCGACGAACTCCCCGAATTTCCCCGCAACGTCCTGGAAGTCCTGCGCCAGCCCCTCGAAGATGGCACGGTGAGCATCGCACGCGCCTCCATGTCGCTGACCTTCCCCGCGCGCTTCATGCTCGCCGCCGCCATGAATCCCTGCCCCTGCGGCTTCCACAATGACCGCACCCGCGAATGCCAGTGCACCAGCCCCATGATCCAGCGCTACATTTCGAAAATCTCGGGTCCGCTGATGGATCGCATTGACATCCACATCGACGTCCCGGCGGTGAACTACAAAGAAATGCGCTCCACCAACGAACCGGAGAACTCAGCCAAAATCCGCGAGCGCGTCATCCGCGCCCGCCAGAAACAGTTGGACCGCTTTGCCACTTCCCGCCAGAAGCTTTACTGCAACGCCCAGATGTCTTCGCGCTACATCCGCACGTTCTGCGAACTCTCGGCCGACTGCGAACGCCTGCTCGAACGCGCCATGACCCAGCAGGGCCTGAGCGCCCGCGCCCATGACCGCATCCTGAAAGTCGCGAGAACGATTGCCGACCTGGAAGAGTCCGCCAATCTCGAGCCCAAGCACATCGCGGAGGCAATCCAATACCGCAGCCTCGACCGCACCTACTGGACATAAAAGAGCGCGCGGATCGCACGGTTTTGCACCGATACGATCCTCTCCTTAATCAAGACCTATCCGTGGAAATCCGCGTCAATCCGTGGCAGGTTGAATTTCCTAAAATCCCCTCGCCTTCAGCATGGTATCCAGATCATCCGCATGCGGCGCCCTTGTCATCGCATCCTCGCGCGTGCGTTCCTGCTGAATCCGTGGGAATCCGTGTGATCCGTGGCGTTTTGCAAACCTCTTGACGACCGGATCCCATAAGCATAGCCTCCCGATGACTCAACCTCTTGTCCCAGGAGGCGCCTCATGACTCCGCTCTCTGCTCTCTGGCTGCCCATCGTTCTCTCAGCAGTCATCGTGTTTGTAGCCAGTTCCGTCATGCACATGCTGCTGCCGTATCATCGCGGCGACTACCGCCAGATTCCCGATGAAGACAAAGTGATCCCCGCCCTCCGCGCCGCAGGTCTCAAGCGCGGTCTCTACATTTTCCCATTCACCACCCACAAGGAAATGAAGACGCCCGCCGTGATCGAGAAATACAATCAGGGACCTGTGGGCATGATGACCATCTTTCCCAGCGGTCCGCCCGTGATGCCCAAATTCCTAGGCATGTGGTTCGCCTACTGCCTGCTCATCGGATTCTTCGTAGCGTATCTCGCCGCTCATACCTTCGCGCCCGGTACCGATTATCTGGCTGTATTTCGCATCGTAGGGACTGCCGCATTCCTGGGCTACGGCCTGGGAACCATCAGCAACGGCATTTGGAAAGGACAAACCTGGAGCTTCACCATCAAAGAGGTATTCGATGGCTTGGTGTACGCTCTGCTCACCGCCGGAACCTTCGGCTGGCTCTGGCCCCGATAGCCACGTAGCTTCGAACCACGTAGGGACGGACGCATCCGTCCGTCCCGCGACGCGAGCGGCCTCTGACTAATTCTGTCTCAAAGCCGGCATGGGTATCGGAATATTGAACGCCGTAGCCGCGCCTCCCATCCCGTTCTCACAGGTATTTGGCGGAAACGTGCAACCCGTGCCGTTCCCCTGGCACCCCGCCGCCCAGAACATATACCCGAGCATCCCGGTTGTCGTTCCCGCGCCTGCCGGAGCCAGACTCTCTACGAAACTGTAAGCGGTATTCTGATCCGAGTTGCTGAAATTGTCGCAATTGGGCTGGCCCCCAACCAGCCACAGGCTTCCCGTCAGCTTCGCTGGAGCCTGCGGCGGCACCGACGTCCCGTCGCCATCCACGTGCTGCTGCCAGCCCGACTCCAGCGTGGCCACGCTCGTTTTCTGCGAGCCTACCATGGCATTCGCGTAGTCGAGCACCGGCGCGCTGGTCTGCAGCCAATTGGTTACGGCATAGTTGGCTAACTTCGTGAGATAGGTGTCCCCATCCCCCAGATCAATCGTTAGCCGTGCGGCATAGTTCGCGCCCGTGGCGTCGTAAGCCACGACCGACCGGTAGGCGCTCACGAACTGCTGCAATCCGCTCAGATTCGGTTGGCTGCTGTTTTCGTAGTCAATTTCCATGCCTACATTGAATTGCTTGGCGGCATTTGCAGCATTGATCCCCAGCTGCGTTGGATTGCTGCCCAGCGCCTTATTCCAATGCGACGTGAAGCTGGCTCCTCCGATCGACATCATCACCCGCACGCCGCGGCTCTGGAAATAATTGATCACCGCCGTATTCATCCCGATCGGAATTCCGTTCACGGTAGTCGAGTCGTTGGTCAGGTTCATTAACTTCACCGGGTCCACAAAACTCAGCACGACCACATTTACCGACGGATGATACGTGCCGTCGAGGTTGCGATCGATCATCCACCGATTATCGGTATCGAAAGTTGTCATATTCGGTACTGAAGCCCAACTGCACGCGTCCGAATAGCAATGCCAGGCGCCATAAACCTGCAGCTGCGCATTCGCAACGGGAGTCATGCCTGGTACTGCGAACAGAATCACCCCTACCACAGCCCACAGCAGCACTGAAACTCGAGTCATAGGTTTCTCCTTTTTGATTCTGCGGTGCATCCCAACCTGTTCCCTGACAGTGGGGGATTTTGACTTCCACAATCCACAACTACGGACGACAACGCGTATGGGAAGGGAAGCGCGGCACATCTCCACGCTCCCTGCGCAAGAGATTACGGCGTCCCCGACGGCGCTCCTGCCATTTGCCACGAGAACGCCAGGAACGACGACGACGTTAGATCAATCGCGGGTTCCACCGTCGAATACGATTGCACGAAATCCTTGTACACCGCCTTGCCATTGAATGGCGCGAACACATCCACCCCATTCGGAGGACACGCCACCATCCCGCTCAGCGTCCCCTTGGTGGAGATCGAATTCGGCCCCTCCACCGCCGCCCCTGATAAAAATGGCGGACCATTCGGCGGCGTCGGCACCAGGTTCGTGACTTGATGCTGCATGCACAGCGGGAAGGTCGTGCCGTTGTTCACGATCAGCGACGTTCCCCACGCGTTCGTTCCCAGCACATTCGCCAGTTGCTGGTTGGTATAATTTGCCGGAGAGGTGTTGCTATTCAACGTGCAAGCTGCTCCTTGCGTCACCAGGTAGTTGCATTCCGCGGCCATCACCGAGAGCCCGCCCCCGTGCGACGTCGTGTCATACGCCGCCCATGGAAACCCGAACCCGAACGGATCGGTCGCGCTTTGCGCAATCGCCTTGTTCAACTGTTTCACCAGGTCAGCCACCAAAGCCGCCTGATTTGTCGCCAGCCCTGTGCCGTTCGGATTGCCCGCCAGCAATAACGCCCGCCATAACTCGAAGTGCGCCAGCCCGCTCACGTCGTAAAGATTGAGCGTATCTGCCGCATCGTTCGGTCCTGTGATGTAAGCGTTTGCCCACTGCGCCGCCTGCTGCAGGTAGTACGACGCTGGATGCAAATTCACCGGGCAGCTGGTTCCGCATCCTTGCACCGCGAAATAAAGTTCCGTCGCGCCCAGCTCCAGGTCGTCGCGCCATTCCGTTTCCGGATAGAAGCTGAAGGGAATGGCGGTCAGCAGATTGCCGCTCGGAGCCGTATTCGCCAGATCAAAAATGTGTTCGGCGGAACTGAGGCACTGATTTGCGTAAGTGGGATTGCTGGTCTGATAAATGTGATAGCAGAGCGCGAAATCCGCCGCCAGCCGTCCCGCCAGGTTCGGGCTGATCAGCGCGCCCGTTTGAATCGCAGACCCGTTCAGCGCCGCCGGATTGACGAATACCGGCCGGTGACAGATGTAGCGGTACAAAGATGTACAGCCGTCATACGTATCGTCCGCTTGTGGCAGCCGCCAGATGTCGTGATCGCTGATGGTCTGCGCATTCCCGTTTCCAATCGCCATCTGGTAGTACAGGATTTGATTCGTGTCGTCCCACATTTCCTGCAGCCAGTCCAGCCCGAATTTCGCCTCGTCGGGCCAGTGCAGGCTGTTCTGCGAAACGCCCGCGCTTCCCATCTGGTTCGGGAAATCCCGGACGCCCACCAGCATCATCGCCACTGTGTAGGAGTGAGTCTGCACGAACTTCATATAATCGCCCGCGTCCCACCATCCTCCGGCGCCATTGATGACCGCCTGCGTTCCATTGAGTGTCGCGGGGGTCAAGTCTCCAGAAAATCGTCCATTGTTGTTGACCACCGGAGTCACATACACCTTCGCGCTCTCATCGTTCAAGTGCCCCGCCGCCGTGCGCAGCGCAGTGCTGATGAAATTCGGACCGTCGCGCTCGTTCTGATAGAAAAACAGGCTGTTCGAGAGCGCGCCCGTATAAACATTGGCCGCCGTGTCCACTTTGAAACTGGGAGAAGACGCGGCAATTGGTCCGCTCACGCCGATGGTGTACGTGCCCGCAGTCGCGAAGCTGTCGAAATCCAGAGCGTACACATCGGGATACGTCTTGCTCCACGACCCAAGCTTGGCGCCGATGGCTGTGGGTCCAAATACCGTCGCACCGCTCGCATTCTTCACCACAAACGTCGCGCCCGTTTCCGCTCCGGACGCCATCAGATACGCCCTCTTGGACTCGCCCGAAACATAACCCACCTGATTGACTCGTACGAACGCCGTTTGTGCCAACGCCGCGCCCGCCAGCGCGCAAAATACGAAGAGGGAAGTGAGGTTGAAGAGGAGAGAGGAGGGGCGATTCGATCCGCAAGCGTCAGGGCTTGGCATCGGTAGTCTCCTATTGAAACCGTTTAATAAAACGGATGAATAGTCCTCTCTCTACCGACCGCCTGTCAATAGGGAAAATTGCTGATTCTGAGCTTCGTGGCCTAAAAAGTTAGACCTTCGATTTCAAAAGACCTAACGCCGCCAATAACCGGATGACTGACGAAACCCTGGCCCCCTAGCCCTGCCCCCTAGCCCTGACCCCTGACCCCTGACCCTGGACCCCTGACCCCTGACCTTAGCTCTCTTCCCTCGGTCGCATATTCCCGCTCCGCAAATACCGGTTATGCCAGCTCAAAGATTCCGTCAGCAGATGCGGCGTATGCTTTCCGTACGATAGCTGCTCCGACCGCGACAGATAATCCGCCAGCAGCGGCTTGTACTCCGGCGACGCGCATTTTTCGATGATCAGCTTCGCCCTCTGCCGCGGTGATAGCCCGCGCAGATCGGCCAAGCCCTGCTCCGTCACCACCACCTGCACGTCATGCTCGGTATGATCCACATGCGAGACCATCGGCACGATGGTCGAGATCGTCCCCTTCTTCGCCTCCGATGGCGCCATGAAGATCGACAGATACCCATTGCGCGCAAAATCTCCCGAGCCGCCAATCCCATTCTGAATGCGTGATCCCATCACGTGCGTCGAATTCACATTCCCGTAAATGTCCGCCTCGATCATGCCATTCATGGCGATCACGCCCAGCCGCCGAATGATCCCCGGATTATTCGAGATCTCCTGCGGCCGCAGCACAATTCGCTCGCGGTAGTTCGCCATGTCCGCATTCACTTCGTCGAGCATCGCCGGGCTCAGCGAAAAGGCCGTCGCCGACGCCGACGTCAACTTCCCCGACTTCAGCAGCCGGATCATCCCATCCTGAATCACTTCCGTATAAGAAGTCAGCCCTTCAAACGGACCTTCCTCCAGCCCGAACAGCACCGCATTCGCGATGTTGCCCACGCCCGACTGCAACGGCAGCAGATTCTCCGGCATCCGTCCCTTCTTCACTTCCCAGCTCAGAAATTCCAGGATGTGCCCGGCAATTTTCTTCGAAGCCTCGTCTGGCGCCTTGAACGCGCTATTCCGGTCGGGGGCATCTGTCAGCACAATTCCGGCAATCTTTTCCGCCGGCACTTTCAAGTAAGGCGCTCCAATCCTCTGTCCCGGTTGCGTCAGAGGAATCGGCACCCGGTTCGGCGGCGCCTGCAGCCCGTAATAAATGTCGTGCATTCCCTCCAGCGCCATCGGCTGCCACGAATTCACTTCCAGAATGATCCGCTCCGCGCAATCGACCCAGGTTTTGTTGTTGCCAATCGACGAACTCGGAACCACCCGCCCGTCTTCCAGAATCGCCGTCACCTCTACCAGCGCCACGTCGAGCTTGCCCAGAAATCCGTACTCCACAAACTGCGCTACGTGGCTCAGGTGGATATCCATGTAATCCATCTCGCCCGCGTTGATCCGCTTCCGCGTCTCCGGATCCGACTGGTACGGCAGCCGCAGGTGAATCCCGCCCGCCATGGCCAGCGCCCCATCCAACTCCGGCCCCGTCGATGCCCCGGTAAAGACGCTCACCTGAAATTTCTGACCGTGAAAGTGGGCGTCCGCAATGCGATGCGCCAGCTCAATCGGCACCGCCTTCGGATATCCCGACCCCGTGAACC
Organism: Candidatus Sulfotelmatobacter sp.; assembly: GCA_035949755.1. Lineage (GTDB taxonomy): Bacteria > Acidobacteriota > Terriglobia > Terriglobales > Acidobacteriaceae > Sulfotelmatobacter. The sequence continues at coordinate 23,304 of DASYYT010000073.1, read as the reverse complement.
CGCTCATCCCGATCTGATCGCCCGACCGGATCAACCCCGCCGCCTCCTCGGCGCTCATAATCTTGCCTTCAAGTTTCGAGTCCAAAACCCGCGTTGCGGCAGATGCAATAGCCATAGAAATCCCTTCGTCTAAAAATGAAATTGAGTCCTTCTCAAAAGGTATGAGGCGGGTTACTTCTGGTCTGTGATTTCAATCACACCGCGGTGTAGCCCCGGCGTCCGCGGCGCCAACTCTGGAAACGCTGAATCTTGAAACCTTGAAACCTTGCCCTATCCCCTGCCCCGGAACTGAATGATCCTCCGCCGGTCCCGCTTCGAAGGCCGCCCCTGGGGCAGCACTTCGAACTGCCGCATGGCCTTGCGCTCCGCTGCCGCCTTCGCCCGCGCCTTCCGGCTGGCCTCGGTCTCGCGATATAGCGTCTGCGCCACCGCCGCCGGCCCCCGCACGTCGCTCAGTCCCATCACCTCGACCTCAAAATCGCCCCCGGGATTCGTGATCCTCAGCATGTCCCCGACCCGTACCTCCCGGGCGGCTTTAGCCGCCTGCCCATTGGCCACGATCCGGCCCAAATCGCAGCTTTTCTTTGCCAGCGTCCGCGTCTTGAAAAACCGCGCCGCCCAAAGCCACGCATCCATCCGCACACCCGTCATGAATCCCTCATAGCCCCGCCGTCGTTCCCGGAGGCGTCCTTCCACCCCACCCAAATCCACACCAACCGATCATACTTTGCCACCCAAGGCCCCGGAACCCGGAAAACCTAGGGCCCCGAAACCCAACTTTGGCCTACAAATTAATACTTGACCTCTTCTATCATTCTCGCTACATTATCCAGTTCCAGGGAACTTCCGGACTTGTGGGCTTTTTCCGATTACCAGCGCCTGCGAACTTAAGCCCCGAATCATGCATCTTCGGCACCCTGTAGCGCATCTATCATCAAGAGTGAGTTTTTACGCTGAATCCTTTACAACCTACTCGGAATCAGTGACTTAGATCGGTCCTGGGGTTGCCGGTCACCCTCCCGTGCAGGGAAGGACGAAGGCGAAAGGCCACAATTCATAACGTAAGGAGAAACAAAACACATGCGCTCTGATCGTGTGTTTGACGCTTTACAGACTCTTCGGAATCGTTATATGCTTTGTCAGCTTGCCTCCAAAGCCACGCGGAAGTTCCATCGTCCCAGCACCAGAATCCAGGAAACCATGAACGGCGTGCTGGACCGGATCGCTGACTCGGAGCGGCAAGAAGTTTTGTCGGAACCAGAGAACGTTGCCGAGGCACAACGGCGGGCTGCTTAACCCAGCCCCGCCTTCCTGCCTGGCGATAAGTATTTAATCTTTCCTGAGTCCCCTCCTCACAAAAATCTCCCGTTGACACTACCGAATACGCTCTAGTGCACGGGTTTAGGTGAATCATGACCATTGCTGAATTAAAAGAAAAAAACATTACCGAGTTGACCAAGATCGCCAGGACCTTGGATCTGCCCGGTGCCAGCGGTATGCGCAAGCAGGACCTCATCTTCAAAATCCTGCAGGCGCAGAGCGAAAAAGAAGGCCACATCTTCGCCGAAGGCGTGCTCGAAATCCTGCCCGATGGCTACGGCTTCCTCCGCTCTCCCGATTACAACTACCTGCCGGGCCCTGACGACATCTACGTCTCGCCCTCACAGATCCGCAAATTCGACCTCAAGACCGGCGACACCATCAGCGGACAGGTGCGCCCTCCCCACGAAGGAGAAAAATATTTTGCGCTCGTCAAGATCGAAGCCGTCAATTTCGAATCTCCCGACGAAGCCCGCAACAAGATCCTGTTTGACAACCTGACGCCGCTCTATCCTCAGGAACGCATTAAGCTCGAGACCGCGCGTGAAAACGCCAGCGCCCGCGTTATGGACTTGCTTACGCCTCTCGGCAAAGGCCAGCGCGGCTTGATCGTATCTCCTCCTCGCGCCGGCAAGACCATGCTCCTGCAGAACGTCGCCAACTCGATCACCACCAACCATCCCGAAGTCGTGCTCATGGTTCTGCTCATCGACGAGCGCCCGGAAGAAGTCACCGACATGCAGCGCTCGGTCAAAGGCGAAGTGATCTCTTCGACTTTCGACGAACCCGCCGCCCGCCACGTCCAGGTCGCCGAAATGGTGATCGAAAAGGCAAAAAGATTAGTCGAGCACAAGCGCGATGTCGTCATCCTGCTCGACTCCATCACCCGCCTGGCTCGTGCCTACAACACGATTGTTCCGCCCAGCGGCAAAGTGCTCTCCGGCGGCGTCGATTCCAATGCCCTGCAGCGCCCCAAGCGTTTCTTCGGATCCGCCCGCAACATCGAAGAAGGCGGCTCGCTCACTATCATCGCTACCGCCCTCATCGACACCGGTTCCCGCATGGACGATGTCATCTTCGAAGAATTCAAAGGCACCGGCAACAGCGAAATCATCCTCGAGCGCAAACTCGTCGATAAGCGCGTCTTCCCGGCCATCGACATTCAACGCTCCGGCACCCGCAAGGAAGAACTCCTGATCCCGAAAGAAGATCTCTCGCGCATCTGGGTCCTGCGCAAAGTGCTCAACCCGCTCTCCCCGGTCGAAGCCATGGAGTTGCTGATCGACAAGCTCAGCAAGACCAAGTCGAATGGCGAGTTCCTGGCCAACATGAGCGCGCTGTAAGATCTGTTTCTATTTGGAATTCCGTAGGGCCGCCCTCCCGGCGGCTGTAGTGGCGGCGTCCACGCCGCCACATTCGCAAGTAGTCCCCCTTTGCCCCCCGTGTCCTCTGTGGTGAAGTTCTTCCAATGCCGGACGTATAATTTCTCAGGAGCCACAACTCCGGAGGTGTCAAGTGCAAGCCAGAAGTTTTGCCTTCATCCTCTTTCTTCTTCTCCCAGCTTGGGCGCAAAATTCAGCACCGCGTCGCCCGCCAATTCCCGATATCTCCAATAATCCCCCGCTCACCGATGCCGACGAAGCCCGCTCCCGCATCGAGAAGGACATGGCCAAGAAAGCCGCCAAAGAGCGCGTCGCCGCTCTCAAAAACGATACCGACAAACTTCTGAAGCTCTCCATCGAGCTCAAAAACTCGGTTGATAAATCTGACGAGAACGTCCTCTCCGTCGACGTCATCAGGAAAGCCGACCAGATCGAAAAACTGGCCCGCAGCGTCAAAGACAGAATGAAAGGCCCAAACTAAATGATCAACGGCTGAAATCCGCGTTAACGTTTCCATCGCCTAACAACAACGATTTTCTTGCCTCGCTGTCCCAGCCCCGCCTTTCTTCTCCTTTCTAATCTCTATTGTTTCTCCGGGTTTTTCGGAGCATAATGCCCGGCAAGTTTTCACTGCTGGGGATCTGGGGATCTTGCACAAGGGGGTTGTCATGCTGAAGGCCACTTTCTCATTGGCTGTGCTCTGTGGGTTGTCTCTGACCGCCGCTCCGGTTTCGGCGCAACAGATCCATCTCCCTCCCGCCATCGCGCAAAGCCAGGGCATGGGCGGCGTTCCCGTCACCATGGGCGACGACGTTCAGAGACAACAAGCCGAAGCCGCGAACCAGCAGCGTCAGGTCGAGATCAAGCGCGACACCGAAAAAATGTTGGAACTCACTCAGGAATTGAAGGACTATCTGCAGAGGACCGGTACGGGCATCGTCTCGGTCGACGCCATCAAAAAGGCCGAGCAGATCGAGAAGCTAGCCAAGAGCGTGAAATCCAAGATGAAGCAGTCGTTCTGACCTCGGCAGCCCAGAGAACGCAGCGACTCGCGGAGGAAATCCTCTGTGAATCTCCGTGTCCTCTGGGGTGAAGCTCTTGAGCTGCTAAGCCGCGTTCTGTTTGATCCGCATCCCGTAAAACGACCGGTGCACAAAATACAGCGACACCAAAAAGAAAATCAGCGCCAGTATGTTGGTGAGAGTCGACCCCTTGTCTGCAGCGAGCGATACTGCCAGTTCGACCGCCAGCAATCCAAACAGCGTCGTGAACTTGATCACCGGGTTCATTGCCACCGACGACGTATCTTTGAACGGGTCACCCACCGTGTCCCCAATGACCGTGGCATCGTGCAGCGGTGTGCCCTTCTGTTTCAGTTCGACTTCAACAATTTTCTTCGCGTTATCCCAGGCCGCCCCGGCATTGGCCATGAAGATCGCCTGGTATAGTCCGAAAATCGCGATCGATATTAGGTATCCGACAAAGAAGAACGGATCCACGAACGCGAACGCCAGCGTGCCAAAGAACACCGCGATAAAGATGTTTAACATTCCCTTCTGCGCATACTGCGTGCAGATGGCCACCACTTTCTTGCTGTCCTGTACCGAAGCCTTTTCCACGCCCTCCAGCTTGATGTTGGCCTTGATGAACTCGACTGCGCGATACGCTCCGGTGGTCACGGCCTGCGTGGAAGCGCCGGTGAACCAGTAAATCATCGCCCCGCCCGTGATCAATCCCAGGAAGAACGGCGCGTACAGCAGTGACAGCTTGCCTACGCCCGCCTGATCCGTCAGCCCATTGGTGAGCGCCATGATGATGGAGAAAATCATCGTCGTCGCGCCCACCACCGCCGTCCCAATCAGCACCGGTTTCGCCGTCGCCTTAAACGTGTTGCCCGCGCCGTCATTGGCCTCCAGCAAATGCTTGGCCCGCTCGAAGTTCACCGTAAGGTTGAAATCCTTCTGGATCTCGCCTTGAACGTTCGGCACTGCCTCAATCAACGACAGTTCATACACCGACTGCGCATTGTCGGTGACTGGGCCATACGAGTCCACCGCGATCGTCACCGGCCCCATGCCCAGAAATCCGAACGCCACCAATCCGAACGCGAACACCGCTGGAGCCAGCATGCCGGCCGCAGCCTCCAGCCCCATCGTGCTCATGTAATATCCCAGCGCCATCAGCGCCATCATCGAAAGCCCCAGGTAGTAGCCCGAGAAATTGCCCGCCACAAATCCCGACAAAATGCCGAGCGACGCTCCACCTTCCTGTGCGGAAGTCACCACTTCCTTCACGTGGCTCGACTCGACCGATGTGAATACCTTCACCAGTTCGGGAATCAAAGCTCCCGCCAGCGTCCCGCACGAAATAATGGTCGACAACTTCCACCACTGCGATACGTCGCCGCCCAGGCTCGGAATCACGAAGTAAGAAACCAGGTAGGTCAGCGCGATGGAAACGATCGAGGTGATCCACACCAGCGAGGTCAGCGGCGCCTCGAAATTCATCTCGTTGGCTGAACCGTATTTCGCCTTGGCAATCGCCCCGTTCAAAAAATACGAGAACGAGCTCGACACCAGCATCATCACGCGCATCACGAAGATCCACACCAGCAACTGCACCTGCACCGCCGGATCTTTCACGCCCAGCAGGATGAACGCGATCAACGCCACGCCGGTCACGCCATAAGTCTCGAACCCGTCCGCCGATGGCCCCACCGAATCGCCCGCATTGTCCCCGGTGCAATCGGCAATAACGCCCGGATTCCGAGCGTCGTCTTCCTTGATCTTGAAAACAATCTTCATCAAGTCCGACCCGATGTCGGCAATCTTGGTGAAGATGCCGCCGGCGATTCGCAGCGCCGCCGCTCCCAGCGATTCGCCGATGGCGAATCCGATGAAGCACGCTCCCGCATAATCCCCCGGTACGAACAGCAGGATAAACAGCATGATCAGCAGTTCCACCGAGATCAGCATCATGCCGATGCTCATTCCCGCTTCCAGTGGAATCTGATAAACCGGATACGGCTTGCCAGGCAGGGAAGCAAACGCCGTCCGCGAATTCGCAAACGTGTTTACCCGGATGCCAAACCACGCCACCCCGTAGCTGCCGGCAATTCCGAGCAAGCTGAACGCCAGGATGATAGGCAGAGTCAAAGAAACCGGCTTGCCCGGCACGGGTGCCAGCACTCCGAAATAGGCTCCGATAATGGCGGCTACAAAAACCCACAGCAGCAGGATGAACTTGCCCTGCGTGATCAGATACGTTTTGCAGGTCTCGTAAATCAGTTCCGAGATCTCCAGCATCGCCCGGTGGACCGGAAGGTTCTTCAACCGCATGTAGATCCACATGCCGAACCCAAGCCCGCCCATGCAGAACAAAATGCCGATCAGAAGCAGCCTGTGTCCATCAATCGCCCCATTGAAAAAGCTGACGCGGGAAAGATCGGGCAGCTTTAGCGAAGCTTCTCCGCCGGCAGCCTCAGCCGGTTGCGCGAAAGCCGCTGCTGCGCCGACGGTAAGCAGCGCGGCCACAGCCCAGATTTTCATGGCCACACGCCGCCGAACGAGCGCAGCAGTGGCGAGCCAGGTACGCATAATGAGTCCTCCGAATTTCAAAACGGTTTTTAGGAATTACAAACGTGTTTTCTGGAATTTCCGAACACGCTTCCACCGCAAGACCTGAAAGGCGGGTTGAGCTTGGCCGCGTCGGAGTTTGCGCCGGGGCAATTTCTGCAACGCCCCGAGACTAGAGAAATAGCACTCCAGCTCCAGCGTCCCTGCGCAAAACGGGCATTTATAACACGTCAGATGGGTCGGGTCAAACCCATAACGCAGGTTTACCTCCCCAGTCTTCCCACATCGGGCAAAGAATCGTTTTTGCAGAAATCAAAGCCACGGATCTCCATCGGCCTCCACGGATAACAACCTTTGACTTTCTAAAAGGTTTATCCGTGTGAATCCGTGAAATCCGTGGCCCGGAACTTGCCCCTCTGTGAACCCCTGTGCCCCCTGTGGTGAATGGCGTTCTACTGCAACTTCACATCCATCCCCAGATTCCGCGCCACAAAGGCCCACGCATCCGCCGTCTCATCAATAATCTTCGAAATCGGCTTCCCGCCCCCATGCCCCGCCTTGGTTTCAATCCGGATCAGCACCGGCGCCGGCCCCGCCTGATCCGCCTGCATGGTCGCGGCAAATTTGAAGCTGTGCCCCGGCACCACCCGGTCATCATGATCCGCCGTCGAAATCATCGTTGCCGGATACTTCGTCCCCGGCTTCAAGTTCTGCAGCGGCGAGTACGCATACAGATACTTGAAGTCCTCGGGATTATCCGAAGACCCGTAATCCGAGGTCCACGCCCATCCAATCGTGAATTTCTGGAATCGCAGCATGTCCATCACTCCCACCTCAGGCAAGGCCGCGCCAAACAATTCCGGATGCTGCGTCAATGCAGCCCCCATCAACAGCCCTCCATTGCTGGCCCCGCGAATCGCCAGCTTGGGCGTCGAAGTGTACTTGTTCGCAATCAGCCATTCCGCCGCCGCAAAAAAGTCGTCAAACACGTTCTGCTTCTTCGCATGCGTTCCCGCCAGGTGCCAGTCTTCCCCATACTCGCCTCCGCCCCGCAAATTCGGCTGCGCGTAAATGCCTCCCATCTCCAGCCACACCAGGTTCGGCACCGAGAAAAATGGCGTCAGAGAAATATCAAATCCCCCATACGCATACAGCAAAGTAGGATTCTCCCCATCCAGCTTCACTCCCTTCTTTGCCGTGATGAACATCGGAATCCGCGTCCCATCCTTGCTGTGATAGAACACCTGCTTCGTCTCATACTCCGCAGGATCGAAGTCCACCTTCGGCTTCTTGAAGACCTCACTCTTTCCCTCCGACGGCACATACCTGTAAATCGTGGTCGGCGAAATGAAACTCGTGAACGCGTAAAACGTCTCCTTATCCTTTCGCTTTCCGCCGAATCCCCCTGCCGTCCCGATCCCCGGCAGATCTACATTGCGCAGGAATTTTCCCTGCAAGTCATACACCCGCACATCCGTCTTCGCGTCCTTCAGATAGCGCAGCAGGAACACGTTATCCACCAGCCCCACACCTTCCAGCGTGTCCGGGCCCTGCGGAATCACCGTCTTCCAGTTCGCCCGCTCCGGATGCCGCGTATCGATCGCAATCAATTTCCCCCGCGACGCGTCCAGATCAGTCTGAATCCAGAATACCGGCCCATCATTGTCCACAAACTCATAGCGCGCGTCGAAATCATCCAGCAGCTTCACCACCGGCGCATCCGCCTGCGTCAGGTCTTTGTAATACAGCCGGTTCTTCGGCGAAGTCCCCTGCCATACCGAGATCACCAGGTAATGCCCGTCATCCGTAACCGACCCGCTGAATCCTAATTCCTTATTGTCCGGACGCTCGTAGATCAGCTTGTCCTCCGCCTGATCCGTCCCTAACTTGTGGTAGTAGAGCTTCTGAAAATAATTCGCCTCGCGCAACTGAGCGCCCTTCGGTTCGTCGTAGCGGCTGTAGAAGAATCCTTTCCCATCCTTTGTCCACGCAGCCCCGGAAAATTTCACCCACTTGATCAGGTCGGGCAGATCTTTGCCCGTGCCCACGTCCCGCACGTGCCACTCCTGCCAGTCCGACCCCGACGCCGCCGTGCCATAAGCCAGCAGCTTGCCGTCGTCTGTGATCGCGGCCCCCGATAGCGCCACCGTTCCATCCGACGACAGCGTGTTCGGATCCAGCAGCACCCTCGGCTCCGCATGCAGCGACTCCCCTACCAGCAGCACATTCTGATTCTGCAGTCCGTTATTGTGCTCATAGAAGTAGCGCCCGCCCTCCTGCTCCGGCGCCGTGAAGCGCTCGTAGTTCCAAAGTTTCAGCAGCCGCTCGCGAATGGCGCCGCGATACGGAATCTGATCCAGATACCCAAACGTCACCTTATTCTCTTCTTGCACCCAAGCCTTCGTATCCGCTGAATCCGTATCCTCCAGCCACCGGTAAGGATCCGCCACCTTCACCCCGTGATAATCGTCCACTTGGTCGACAGTCTTCGCCTTGGGATAAACCAGCGGCGTCTCATTCGTTTGCGCGGAGATCATCCCCGCCAATGCCAACCCCATCAATCCAGAAAAAATCCGAATCACACGTTTCATCAGAACTCCTCACCACTGACCATATCCAACAATCAAGCCCTTTTACTCCCGCGCCGGATAACCGTCAAATACAAATCCCTAACTCCGCGTCCTCTTCGCAGTTCTCACCGATCTCTGCGATTTTAAGGTTTACAGGCAGGCGCGAACGCTCCCACTCCCGAGCACCACAATTCAGCCCAGAATCGCTCCGCGGCGGCCCCACCCTCAGCGCGACTCTTGCGAGAGGGTGGGGACTCGAAACATCACGGAAGGATACTGTGCTGTGAACCGAATCGGTTGAGATCGAGCAACGGCTAGTCTTGCCGCAGCGGAGGCATCGGTATCGGAATGTTGTACGTTGTCGCGCCCACGCCCACACCTCCCTGGCAGGTGTTCGGTGGCGTCGTGCAGACCGTCCTCGTTCCTTGGCATTCCGCGGCCCAGAACATATAGCCGAGCATGCCTGAGGTTGTTCCCGCGCCGTTCGGTGCGACCGTTTCAACGTACGCCCCGGTGCTGTCCTCCAATGAGGCGCTAAAGTTCGTACACTCCGGCGCCGGATTCCTCCCCGTCACCAGATACACGCTCCCGGTGAATTTCGCCGGCGCCAGTGGCCCAATCGGGGGACTGTACTGCGGCTTACCGTCAATATGTTCCTGCCAGTTCGACTCTGCCGCCGACGTGGTCGGCTGCTTGTTCGGCACCATGGCGTTTGCATAGTCCAAAACCGGTGCCGAGGTAAGCAGCCAACTGCTGGTCGCTTTCTGACATAAGCCGATCAGGTACCGATCTCCCGCCGCCAAATCGATGGTCAACCGTGCGGCTGGATTCGCTCCCGTCGCGTCATACGGAATCTGCGACCGGTACGCACTGATGAATGCCTGCAAGCCGGTCAGATTGGGGCTCGAACTGTTCTCGTAATCGATCTCGATGCCCACCCCCAGGCTCTGCGCCAGCGCCGCTGCGTTCAGACCCAACTGCGTCGCGTTCTGCGTAAGCGCTTGATCCCAGTAGCTGGTGTACGTGATCCCCCCGATCGAGAGCATGACCCGCACGTTGTGTTGCGTAAAATAACTCACGACTGCTGAATTCATCCCCACCGGGACGCCGTTCGTGTCGCCCGAATCAGTGGTCTTGTTAAGCAGTTTCAATGGTTGGACGAAGCTCAGCACTACGAGATTGACGGATGGTAATCCATCGCCGCGATCGATCATCCAGTGATTCGCGGTGTCGAAATCGGTCATATTGCGCACCGTTCCCCACGTGCAATAGTCGTTTCCACAGTGCCAGGCTCCATAAATTTGAATCTGCGTTTGTGCGTTGACGGGAAGCACGACCAAAAATGCAGCCGCTGCAAGGATGAATACCATAACCGCTGTTCGTGGCATTGCTGGCCTCCTTGAATGCTGAGTGAACTCTGCCAAGCAGGTTCCGACCGGCGCGCAACGAACGTGATTGTAGTACCACCCGCCAGTGTTCATGAAAAATTTGTCGTTGTGTTCGGAAAAGCTATCTTCGCTGTACCCGAATTCCTGTAGGCACCCCCCATGCCAGAAGCCTTACCCCGCCAACCGCCAAATTCCACCCGGCATCTGATCTTTCGCGATTCGGATCTCCGCTGGTGCCGCGCTTCCATCCGATCGCCTGAGGTTCTTTCGGCCCTATGTATTTCTGGTGGCGTCCCACCTTCCCCCGTCGGCATCCTGACTGCAACCACCTAACCCCCGCCCGTTTTATTTACCTCCGCACATACTCCTGCCAACTCCGCCGCCGCAGATCCTTTCGCGCAAAAATCTTTTGCTCAAAGCACTAAATAAACACCACCGAAAAAGATGATTGGTTTCCTGTGCTAACGCCGGGGTGCCCCATTTCTCGCGCGCTTTTTGCGCGAGAAGTGGGGAGGTGTGATGTGTCGGAAGAACGATACTTTAGGCAGCGTCTACCTCTGCTTCAAGGTTGACAGCAGCAGCATCCTCCGCTCGCTGCTGTGCGCGTCGTGACACTCCACGCACGCCCCTTTCACAGCAGGCACGTGCTGGCGCAGTGCCGCCGTCTCCTCATGGCACGCCGAGCAGATCTTCTCCCTGGGCATCGACAGGCTCATCATTGTCATGTCTCCCTTGGTCATCGCCACATGACACACCGTGCACGAGGCTTCCATGACCGAGTGCACCGACTTCCCACTCACCTTCGCGGCATGGCACGTCCTGCAGTCCGCATCTTTACCCAAAGCTCCCGGATGCTCCACCGCCGACATCCCGCAGCAGAAAGCGAAGACCATTCCCAGCGCCGCCATCGAGCGCACTGTCCGCGCTACACTCCCGCTCCGCAGCGAACTGACAAACTCGGTCCTGACCTTGCCCTTCATAGAGTGGCTCATTCTACGAATGTGGGCTCAGCGAATCATTACTACGAATCCACTAATTGCCTCGCACCCGCGCCGATTCGCCTCACGCCCTGCTCGTAATTGGTTTGAACTCAAGCCTTAAAAGCCGATGCGTGATCCCAATCACGTATCCCTGCGAGCCCGCTCACACCTCATAATCGGCGCCACCAGCCTTGGAAGCCACTTCGCCCCCATTCCCCACAGCTCACTGCTCATAGCTCATTGCTCATAGCTCACTGCTCATTGCTACTCCCATACAGCCCTTTCACAACTGCAATACACGAGTCGACGGATAGCACCTCCCACTTCCCCCGACTATAGATGGATTTATCAATCCCAGCGCACTCCGCCGCGCGGAAGGAAGTTGCCATGCGTTCATTGACCAAACGCCATAAAGCTAACAACTGGTTCCGTTTTTTTCTCAAGCTCGGACTTCTTGCCACCGACGCCACGGTATGGGCATCCATGCACAACCTGCTCAACGAACGCGAGGACGCCAGCGATGTCCGCCGCATGCGTGAGAAAGTCTCCGGCAATCTCGCTCCCCGCCGCGGCCGCTCTCGTTTCCCCACGCTGCTGACCGGCATCGGCATCGGTCTCGGCATCGGAATGTTGTTCGCTCCCGTTTCCGGCGAAGAAGCCCGCAGCGTCATCCGCGACAAAGCTTCTGACGTGAAAGAGAAATGGGATGACGTCGCCGCCTGGGCAGGCTTGGGCTCGCCCCAGGTGCGTCGCACCGGAACCTACGCCGATTAATTCCGATGTTCGATCGGAGGTGAGCGCCACTTCCCTCTGGCCACCAGCGCACCAACCGCGCAAAATCCAATTCGAGGGATACCTATGAAAGCTCCTTTCCTGATCGGCCGAATCCTATTCGGCGGATATTTCCTTTACAGCGGCATCAACCATCTTCGCGAGCGCAAGAACATGGCGAATTACACCGCCTCCAAGGGCGTTCCCGCGCCCGAAGTCGCCGTCACCGCTACCGCCGTCCCTCTTATCGTTGGCGGCACAAGCATGTTGCTCGGCCTCAAGCCCAAGTGGGGAGCCATGGCCATTTTCGGTTTCCTCGCCGGCGTTTCGCCCATCATGCACGATTTCTGGCGCAACGAAGATCCCAACGAGCGCATGACCAATATGACCAATTTCATGAAGAATGTCGCCCTCGCTGGCGGTGCCCTCGCCCTGATGGGCGTCGACGAACCCTGGGAAGGAAGCGTCCCGGTTGGCCGTCCCTCGCTCGCCCAGCGCGTCAAAACCATCGGCCGCCGCCTCGCCGCATAGCGGACCCGCGGGAAACGAGGGTCGATGGTGCAGTTGACCAGTGAATTAACTTGAGGGTGCCCCATTTCTCGCGCGTTTTCTGCGCGAGAAGTGGGGCTTTCCGATATCTTCCATTCCTATGTCCCTGCCTCTGAAAACCACCTACGCTCCCATGGAGGCCCAGCCCGCCACCGACCTCCCCGTAGGCCCCGAGTGGCAATACGAGCCTAAGTGGGACGGCTTCCGCTGCCTCGCCTTCCGCGATCAAGCCCGCGTAGTACTGATGTCGAAAGCCGCCAAGCCCCTCACCCGCTATTTCCCGGAACTCGCCGCCAATCTCTCCGCGCTCGCCGCCAAACAATTCGTCCTCGACGGCGAGATCGTCATCCCGCAAAACGGCCGCCTCTCCTTCGACGCTCTCCTGATGCGCATTCACCCCGCCGCCAGCCGCGTCAAAAAACTTAGCCAGGACACTCCCTCCACTTATATCGTCTTCGATCTCCTGGTCGACGATCGCGGCAAATCTCTGGCCGATCTTCCCCTCCAACGGCGCCGCGAGAAACTGGAACAATTCTCCAGAAAATATCTCGTCGGGAACGAATCGATCCGCCTCTCTCCCGCGACCACAGATCTCTCGGTCGCGAAGAAATGGTTTCACATGGGAGTCGCTCTTGATGGCGTGGTCGCCAAGCGCCTTGACCTGCCCTACCAGTCCGGAGAGCGCACCGGCATGCAGAAGATCAAAAAGGAGCGCACCGCCGATTGTGTAGTCGGAGGATTCCGCTATCTCGAAGCGAAGCCCCTGGTCGGCTCTCTGCTCCTCGGCCTCTACAATGACGAAGGCAAGCTCGATCACGTCGGCTTCACCTCGTCCATCCACCAGAAGGATCGCCCCGAGCTGACGAGGAAATTGAAAAAGCTGATCAAGCCCCCGGGCTTCACCGGCAAGGCCCCCGGAGGCCCCAGCCGCTGGAGCACCAGGCGTTCCACCGAATGGCAACCGCTCGATCCCAAACTCGTGGTCGAAGTCCAATTCGACCATTTCACCGGAGGCCGCTTCCGCCACGGAACCAAATTCCTCCGCTGGCGCCCCGAAAAGGCCCCGCGCCAATGCACCCTCGGACAAGTCAAACGCGAAAACCGCTCCGCCCTGAACCTCCTGTAGGCATCACGCAATCGTTGCATCGCCGGAGTGTCGCATGGGTGTCGGCGGCGGCGGCGAGACGCCGCCGCGGCCGCCGGCGTCCCGCCCGCGGCACGTTTCGTGCCTCCGATCATCACTAACGGGCCACTCCGCCTAGACAATCGGGCCATTTTCAGCACGCTACTTCTGCTCTAAAGTGAGAAGTTGCGGTGCAGGTATTTTTTGGAGTTGGCACAACCCAGGGATTCCCGCCCCCACTCCCCCCACCAGGTCACGGGTAAGGTTTCGACCTTGGCGCGCAAGAAAAAGGAAAGAGAAGACAAGAAGGAGAACGTGCAAGGCATGTCGCAAGAAATCATTCGTTGCCCGTATTGCGTGCTGGGCGACGAGTTTCGTCCCATGTTTCGCCAAACGCGAAAGAGGTTCATCTGTGCCAGCTGTGGCCACACAGCCAAGCCGGAGCAACCCTATTCGAAGTGCGCCTGCTCCAGATGCCTCGAACTGGCCCGCTTGGCCGCTATACGCAGAAACTCCGCAGACCTCCGCAAATCTCATACCGCCTCCCTCTGATTCGAAAACGCAGACCCCTGCGGTGATACGAAACACGCAGCGCCGGTGTCCGGCCCCGCATCGGCAAACAGTGTCGCTCTGACGCAAGCAAGTCCCGGAAGATCGCGCCCAAAACCGGAATCACGATGCCCCTCTCGCACGAAAACTCTTCCCGTGCTTCGAAGATCGCTCTATCGGAGTGATTCGGTCGCTTGCAGCATCCTGTATGTACATTGTGTAAATACAACCAATGCGCTACCGCTTGGAGCGAAGCTAAGAATCGCCGCAACCTCAAACTACATGGTATTTCTTTCGAAGGGCACGACTTCAGTCGTGCCGTAAAGGTGCCAAACAGAGCCCGGCTTTGGCCACTGAGGTCCCACGGCCACCGGCTCTGATTCCGGACGCCAAGCTGATCCCCATCCAGCCGAAAAAAATCCTAACCATCCCGGCTGCCACCCACCCTCACTTCGTCCCCATCCTCTCCCTCAACGCTTTCTCCTGCTCCTCCGTCCAGTACCCGCAATCCAGCCGCACGAACACCGACGTATACGGAATCGTCATCCGCGTCTTCAGCACCAGAACGTGAAATGTCTTGCCCGCTTCATCCAGCTTTCCAATGATTTCCTCGTGCGGCAGCGAATGCAGCTCCAGGCCGCCTCCATTGAAATCCTCCAGAAAGTGCGTCAAAGTGTCGCGATAGTACGTCACGCCCGGTGCGTCGCTCTCCGGCACAGCCTTCAATTCCGCGTCGGTGAAAACCACCGGACGCACGTGCTTGCTCTCGCCGATCTCGTGCAGCACCTGCCTCACCACGTCAAGATGATCGCTGTCCGTTTCGATCGTCTCAATGCCCGTGCTCACCTGTAGCGGATAAGCCGAATCCACCACCGCAATCCAATTCCGATGCCCCAGCAACGGCAGTTCCTCATTCAATCGCGCGCGCCAGTCGGAATTCGCGGATGCTTGCGGGAACGCGATAGTAGGCACGAGGCCAACAGCAGCGAAAATGGCGAGTTTGGCGAGCTTGTTCAGGGTAGAGATCATAAGCCCTCGATAAATAGTTTGGCATGGATCCTGCCGTATTCAGCTACAAAGTCCTCAACCCGTTAAGCTTGTGCAGGTCGCGCCGGGGGTAGCGAAGTAAACAGGGCTTTTTCGGGGTGCTCTCCCGCGTCGCAGCGGCGCTTTCAGAACCCAGTTGTGAGTCCACCTTTGGTAAGGTATTCAACTCGATGAGCCTGTCTTTCGTTTGAGGTTGAAACGCGGACCACCCACGACCCCGCGCCATTCTTCTCCGCTATAATGCGCTCACGAATCTTGGCATCGCGTCGGGGTGCAGCTTTGAGTGTCGAGTACACAATCGACAAAAGCCAGAAGGTGGTCGTGGTCAAGTTTCGTGGCGAAATCGGGGACGCCGACCTGTTGAACATTGGCCCCACGACCAAGTCGCATCCATCGTTCGACCCCAGCTTTTCGGAAATTGTGGACTTCAGCGCGGTTACCGGCGGGAACATCTCAACCGGTGCGCTACAGGTGTTGGCGCGCCGTCCGAGTATCTATAACCGGGCCTCAAAACACGTCGTCATCGCACCCCAGACCCATATTTTTGGCCTCTCCCGGATGTTCCAGGCCTATGCAGAGGCAACCCGGCCAAACACGGTGGTCGTACGCACCTTGGATGAAGCTCGTGTGTGCCTCGGTCTGCAAAGAATAACGAACTAGCCACGTCATAAACCATCGCCGTTCCACTCACTGAGTCCGAGTCAACTGTTGCTATCTCCCCTTCACGACCATAGCTTCACCGGCAAGGGCACGTTCGTAAGCCTGTTTGACCCGGGAGCACGGCTAGCCCCGATCGAGAGGACGAGACGCCGGCCCGGCGACTACTGATGCGCCGTGGGAGCGTCGGTGTTGCCGGTTGTCAGCGATGGAGCGATCGGCTCGGTTACTTCTTCTTCGATCTTGGGCAGCGGCGACTCGAGCGCGATCTTCAGCACCTGGTCCATCGTATCCACGAAGTGCAGCTTCATGGCGGTACGCAGGTTCTCGGGGACCTCGGCCAGATCCTTCTCGTTGTCTTTCGGCAGGATCACTTCGAACAGGCCCGCGCGGTGGGCAGCCAGCAACTTTTCTTTCAACCCGCCGATGGGCAGAACCTTGCCGCGCAGCGTGATCTCGCCCGTCATCGCCAGGTCGCGGCGCACCGGAATCTTGCTCAACGCGCTCGAGATGGCCGTGGCAATGGTGATGCCCGCCGAGGGGCCATCTTTCGGGATGGCGCCTTCGGGCACGTGCACGTGCAGGTCAAGATTGCGGTAGAAATCGCGCGTCAGGCCAAGGCTGCGCGCGCGCGACCGCACATACGACATGGCCGCTTGCGCCGATTCCTGCATCACGTCGCCCAGCTTGCCAGTCAACGTCAGCTTGCCTTTGCCGTCGACGACGGTGGCTTCGGTGCTGAGAATCGAGCCGCCAACTTCGGTCCAGGCCAGCCCCGTAACTAGCCCGACTTCGCTCTTCTCGTGGGCCAGCGTGTCGCGGAATTTGATCACGCCCAGGAAGTCGTTGGCGTTCTCGCCATTGATCGTGATGGAGTAGCCTTCGCCTTCCTTCACTACTCGGCGGGCGACTTTGCGGCAAACGTTGCCGATCTCGCGTTCCAGGTTGCGCACCCCCGCTTCGCGCGTGTAGGCGCGAATGATCGTGGTGATAGCTTCGTCGGTGAACTTGATGTTCTTTTCCGACAGGCCGGCGGCATCCCTCTGCTTCTTCACCAGAAACTGCTTGGCGATTTCCACTTTCTCCTGCTCCGTGTAACCGTGCAGCCGCAATACTTCCATGCGGTCCTGCAGGGCGGGAGGAATCGTGTGCATCACGTTGGCGGTGGCGATGAAGAAAACCTGCGACAGGTCGTACTCCACATCGAGGTAGTGATCGACGAACATAAAGTTCTGTTCCGGATCGAGCACTTCCAGCAAGGCGGCCGACGGATCGCCGCGGAAATCCATCGACATCTTGTCTACTTCATCCAGCATGAACACTGGATTCTTGGTGCCCGCCTTTTTCATCATCTGGATGATCTGGCCGGGCAGGGCGCCGATGTAGGTGCGCCGGTGGCCGCGAATCTCGGCCTCATCGCGCACGCCGCCCAGCGACATGCGGACGAACTTGCGCCCGGTCGCTTTCGCGATCGACATCCCCAGCGAGGTCTTGCCCACTCCCGGTGGCCCGACAAAACAAAGAATCGATCCTTTGGGATTTTTCACCAGTTGGCGCACGGCAAGAAATTCCAGGATGCGCTCCTTGATCTTCTCCAGCCCATAGTGATCTTCGTTGAGTACTTTTTCCGCGCGGGAGATATTGCGGATTTCCTTCGACCGCTTCTTCCACGGCACCGCCAGCAGCCAGTCCAGATAGTTGCGCGAGACGGTCGACTCGGCCGACATCGGAGGCATGGCCTCAAGTTTCTTGAGTTCCTGCAGGGCCTTGTCCTTCGTATCTTTCGGCATGCCCGCGGCTTCGATCTTCTTCTTCAGTTCGTCGAACTCGCTCTTTTCGCCGCGCCCCAATTCCTTCTGAATGGCCTTGATCTTTTCGTTGAGGTAATACTCTTTTTGCGCCTTCTCCATCTGCCGCTTCACGCGCGACTGGATGGTGCGGTCCACGTTCAGCTTTTCGATTTCGATATCGAGCACGTCGGCGATGCGGGTCAAGCGCTCGGCGGGATCGAAAATCTCCAGCAGTTCCTGCTTTTCTTCAATCGAAAGTTGAAGGTTGGCCGAGATCACGTCGGTGAGCTTGGCCGGATCTTCCATGCGCACCGCTGAAATCATGGTCTCGTAATTCAGCGCCTGGCAAAGCTTCACGTACTGCTCGAACAGCGAGGTGACCCGCTGCATGCCGGCTTCCAGAGCCGGATTCGCCTCGGTGGTGAAGCGGGCCACGCGCACTGTCGCCTGCATGTACCCGTCGGTATCGGCGACCTGCAGAATCTTGCCCCGCTCAACCCCTTCGACCAGAACTTTAATGTTGCCGTCCGGCAGCTTGAGGCTCTGCACGATGTTGACGATCGTGCCCACCTGGTAGATCTCGTTGGCCTTGGGTTCGTCGATGGAGGCATCGTGTTGGGTGGCCAGGAAAATCTTCTTGTCGGCCGCCAGTGCCTCTTCCAGGGCGCGCACGCTCGACTCCCGCCCCACCACGAACGGCGTCATCATGAACGGAAAAATGACCACGTCCCGGATCGGCATCATGGGCAGCTTTTTGGATTCGTATTTTTCCTTGGAAGTAGTCACTAGGTCTCCTGGGGATGACGGCCAACGATCAGCCTAACAGAATTCTACCTTGTCTTGGCTGCGAAACGAAATGGCACGGAAGCTGTAGGGGTGGCTTGAACGCCAACTGCCGGGCAGCGGGAAAACGGCCCTGGCGGCGCCCACGCAGCCGCCGCCAGCCGAAAATTCCTATCCCGCCTTTTCCATGACGGTGGTGAACGAAGCGCTGCGCTTTTCCACCATTTCTCGGGTCACTTCGAACTCTTTCAGCTTCTTCTGGCTGGGCAGGTTGAACATCAGGTCGAGCATCAGCTCTTCCAGAATCATGCGCAGGCCGCGAGCGCCCACCTTGCGCGCCATAGCCTGGCGTGCAATCGCCCTCAGGGCCTCGTCAGAGAACTTCAGGCGCACGTTCTCGAACTCAAACAACCGCTGGTATTGCTTGATGATGGCGTTTTTCGGCCGCGTCAGAATTTCGATCAGGGCAAATTCGTCAAGATCTTCCAGCATGCCCACCACCGGCAGGCGGCCAACAAATTCGGGGATCAGCCCGAATTTGATCAGGTCTTCCGGCTGCACTTCCTGCAGCAGTTCCTGGCTGCGCTTTTTGGCGGTGAAGGATTCTTCCTTTTCCGCCTCTTCGCCGCTGCGGAAACCGAGCGCTTTCTTTCCCATCCGTCGCGAGATGATCTTGTCCAGTCCGACAAAAGCTCCGCCGCAGATGAACAAAATGTTGGTCGTGTCCACCGGGGTAAATTCCTGGTGCGGATGCTTGCGCCCGCCCTGCGGCGGAACGTTGGCGATCGTGCCTTCGAGAATCTTCAACAGCGCCTGCTGCACGCCTTCGCCGGAAACGTCGCGAGTGATCGACGGGTTCTCGTCCTTGCGCCCGATCTTGTCGACTTCGTCAATATAGATGATGCCGGTCTGGGTGCGGCTGACGTCTCCATCCGCGGCCTGCAACAGCTTCAGGATGATGTTCTCGACGTCCTCGCCGACATATCCCGCTTCGGTCAGCGTGGTCGCATCCACGATCGCGAAGGGCACGTCCAGCATGCGGGCCAGCGTCTGCGCCAGCAGCGTCTTGCCGGTTCCGGTCGGGCCGATCAGCATGATGTTCGACTTGGTCAGCTCGATCCCGTCGCCGGTTTTCTGGCGATTCATGAAGATGCGCTTGTAGTGGTTGTAAACCGCCACCGCCAGCTTCTTCTTTGTCTGCTCCTGCCCGATCACGTACTCGTCCAGGAAGGTTTTCACTTCCTGAGGTTTGGGCAGCTGGTTGGGCGTGCTCGATGCCGGAGTCGCCGTGCGGTCGTCTTCCAGAATGGAATTGCACACCGCGACGCATTCGTCACAGATATAAGCGCGGGGATAATCGCTGGGCGACGAGATCAGTTTCGCCACCGCGTCCTGCGATTTGTGGCAGAACGAGCAGCGTAATATCTCGTCAGTTCCCGACTTGTTTTTCACTCGGCACTACTCCTTTAGCCAGGGGCCACGGATTAGCGGGTAGAAAATCCTTACTTGATCCGGCCTCTGCTCTTTTCCCCTGCTCACTAACCCTGATCCCTAACCCTGCCAGCGAAGGCCGATCATACCGCTTTTGCCGTCTTGTAGATGATATCGTCTATGATTCCGTATTCCTTAGCCTGCTGCGCGTTCATGATGAAGTCGCGCTCCACATCTTTCTCCACCTTGTCCAGCTTTTGGCCGCTGTGTTTGGACAGCAACTGGTTTGTGATCTCACGCATACGCAAAATCTCGCGCGCATGGATATCAATATCAGTGGCTTGGCCGGACAACCCTCCCATGGAGGGCTGATGTATTAGAATCCGGGAATTCGGCAGTGCCAACCTCTTTTTGCTCTCGCCTGATGCCAAAAGTAACGCGGCCATAGATGCCGCCTGCCCAACGCACAACGTCATCACGTCGTTTTTCACGTACTGCATGGTGTCGTAAATCGCCATGCCGGCCGTGATCGAGCCCCCCGGAGAGTTGATGTAGAGCTGGATATCCTTCTCCGGATCCTCCTGCGCCAGAAACAACATCTGCGCGATCACCAGGTTGGCGATGTTGTCGTCAATGGGCGTGCCGATGAAGATAATGTTGTCGCGCAGCAGCCGGGAATAAATGTCATAGGCGCGTTCCCCGCGCCCGGTCTGCTCGATCACCATCGGAACGAGCATCATGTGCGGATCTTGATTCGGTCTATCGCTATTATTTTTCACGTTCACCTGCCACACTCCGCCCCGACGCAACTACTTTCATGCATGGGGTGGGTCGAAAGTGGTCCACGCTCATTTTAGGACTTACGCGGACGGGTGATACAGAAATTCGAGGGTCTTTTCGCTGCGGATTCTGTTCCGGATTCTATCGAGGCCCCCATCTTGTGTCAAACGAGCACGGACCGCTTCCGGAGTCTGTTTTGTCTGCTGCGCCAGCGTCTCGAGTTCATGATTCAACTCCTCCTCGCTGACGTCGATTTTTTCCAGCTCCGCAATCCGATCCAGTAACAACGACGACTTCACATCCTGCACCGCTTGGTCCCGCTGGCCCGCCCGCAACCGGGGCAGGTCCATCTTTTTCATGTCCTCCATCTTCATGCCCTGCGCCGCCAGCGCCCGCAGGCCGCGCTCCAGCCGCACATCGATCTGCCGGTCCACCATCGACTCCGGCACTTCGAAATCGTTGCGCTTCACCAGTTCGGCCACCAGCTTGTCTTTCGCTTCGCGCTCGGCCGTGTGCTTGCGCTCGGCCAGCATGTTCTCCCGAATCTGGTTGCGCACCTGCTCCAGACTCGTGAATTCTCCCAGTTGCTTGGCAAACTCGTCGTTCAGCTCGGGCAACGACTTCTTCTTGATCGCCTGAATCTTCACCGTATAGATGAAGGTCTTCCCCGCCAGCCGCTTGTCGTTCGCATCTTCCGGATAGCTCACCTCAAACTGGCGCTCTTCTCCGGCATTGGCGCCGCGCAGATTTTCCGTGAACTCCGGCACCGTGTTCTTGCCGCTGATCTCGATCAGCACTTCATCCATGTGCACCGGCTGAGTCTTGTCGTCGCCGTCTTTGGGACGCCCATCCATCGAAGCCTGGGCAAAATCTCCATCAGCAAGGGGCCGCCCTTCCACCGATTCGAACGTCGCGTGCTGCTCGCGCACGCTTGCCACCGCCTCTTCGACCTCCTCGTCTTTCACCACGATCTCGGGATGATCCGCCCTCAGCTCTTTGTAGCCTTCGACTTTGATTTCGGGCATGATCTCGAAGCTGGCCTTGAAGCGCAGCGGCTCGCCGTCATGAATGTGCAGGTCGGTGACGCGCGGCTGCGATACCGGAATCATCCCCAGCTTTTCGGCTTCCTTGCGGAAGTACTTAGGCACCAGGGCCTCGACCACGTCGCTCTTCAGGTCTTCTTTAAAGCGCTGGCGGATGATGGAGGCAGGCACGTGTCCAGCGCGAAAGCCGGGCAGCCGCGCCACCTTCTGATACTTGGCAATAATAACTTCGGTTTCGCGGGTGACTTCTGCGGCCGGCACTTCGACCGAGATCTCGCGTTTGACGCCGTCTTGTTTGACTGCGTCGTTCTTCACCACGTCGGTTTCTGCGGGACTCACGTTGTACCTTTCAGCGTACTTCGCTCCATGGCGGCTTCTGGCTGGATAACGGCTCCTCGAGCGGTGCAGGACCGCACCGATTCACACGCCGTTCATACTTGAGTTTAAAGATAGAGGAGAACAGCGTCAAACCCGAGAAGGAGATTTGTATCAGGGCCGGGTGCCTCATTTCTCGCACCTGTTTTGCGCGAGAAGTGGGGCTTTTAACTTCCCATTATGAAGCCTCCCTCCCAGAAAAGCCCCCGCCTTGTGCGGCCGTCACAGCCGACCTCCTGCGCACTGGTCTAATCTCGCTCCATGCCTTGGGGTCTGAAGCGCTACTACGGTACCGGAGGCCTCCACTTCATCACCTGGAGCTGTTACCAGCGCAGGCCGCTGCTCGATACGGAGCGACACGGCGTCATCCTGCCAACGTCGTTATGCAATCAAACGCCCGCGCTTTCACCAGCGGGCGGAGGGATCTCGCTTGCACCAAACTCTGACCGCGGGTAGCCCACTTCTGTCGTGCGGCCGGGCTGTGGAGCAGCTACCGCTCTTACGCGTATGGCGAGGATGGTTTGGTTCGCATCAACCGACTGGAGGTGGTGGGAGGAAAAGATTCGGGACAAGGCGGGGTAAGAGAAGTAATCGAGGGCGGTAGAAAAACCCCACTTCCCGCGCAAAACACGCGCGAGAAATGGGGCACCCCCGTCAGCCCATCCTGATCTTGTTTTCGCCGACGCTCCCGAACACCGCCAGAATGTGAGTAATGCCGAGAAGATGCCGGATCGGCTTACCCACATTCTCAAGTTCCAGGACGCAGCCCGCCGACTTCGCCGAAACGTATAGGCGGACCAGCGTTCCCAGTCCCGTGCTGTCCATGTGGCTGAGCTCCGCGAAGTCCAGCACGATCCGTTGGCGACCCGGGAAAAGTTGCTTGACCTCGACATACAGATGGTCGTTGACCCCCGCGACCAGCCTGCCACGGCATCGCACCACGGCAACATCGTCGAAGTGTTGAACAGCAATCGTGAGACGACTCCCGACAACTGCATCGGACATCAGAACCTCCCTGCTGCAGACTCATGAAAGCAGTTTTCGCGCGATTGTCTCAAATTGCAGTCAGGTGTTGAATGGCACGGCCAGGCAGTGCCACTACACCTCAGGCTGGCTCAGGTTGTCTTGCTCTCAGAATCGCTGAAGGGCAATGTCTTCCTCAGTATGGATGTCAAAAAGATTCACCAGCCG
>DASYYT010000072.1:0-4592 GCA_035949755.1 Candidatus Sulfotelmatobacter sp. | reverse complement strand
GGGCATGCAGGGCCACGTTCTCTACACTTTCTCTACCGGAGTCGAACCCACCGACGGACGCACGTTCCTGCAGGAAAACAACGTTCCTTATCTAGTCAAGCCCTTCGAAGTGGCCGAACTGATCAGCCAGGCAAGAAAGCTGCTGCCCAAGGCGCAGGCGGCGGCAGCGGGCAGCGACTAGAACCGGGGCAACCGATTCATTGGTGCCTCACGCAGATAAGGCTGGGCCAGCCTCCGAGTACATTCGTGCGGATATGGAAAGATATTGGGGCGGACGCATGCCTCCGTCCCTACACAAGCAAAAGCCCCGCCCTCGCGAGCGGGGCTCTCTTCTTTGCTGACCACTAGCCACTGACCGCTGGCCACGGATTTAGGGAGAGCCTGGGGACAGTCCCCCAGAGAATCAGTAACTCAACTCCCGAAACGCGATCAGGTGCAGATACGGATCCGACGTGTACTGCGCTGCGCTATTCGTATCGTGATAGATCGTCCCATCACCGTTCACCGTCGTGCCGTACGAGATAATGGACCCAAAGATATCGCCGTTCCCCGACACGACCACGTTGTCCATCGGAGCATTGAAGACCGCATACGTCGCTGCTCCACCTGTGATCTGAACTGTGCCGCAGGGCGACGCCGAGCAACTCGTGGGCTGTGCGAGATTGAACACCATCGTCTGGGGAAGCCCGCTCGGGTTATTCAATGACCCGCCCGCCAGCGAAAGCGGTACGCTCGTTCCATTCCCCGCCAGGATGATTTCGACATAGCAGGTGTTCGTCCCGCCGCAGGCGCTTCCGTTCGCGGGAGCGATCGTAACTGTCGACTGGCCCGCCAGGCGAAGACTATTCATCACGAAGATTGCCGGGTTCGTGCTCGTCCCCTGGCCGGCAGGGACCTGCAGCGTGATCACCGCTGACCCGGTGCCGGAGATATTTCCATACGTATTCCCCGGGTTCAGCTTCGTGTCCTTGGTGATATTCGTGTTCGTCGTTGGCGGCGGGGGATTCGGCACCGCATACACCGGAAACTTCTCCGGCGAAATCGACGTCGCACTGGGCGGGCTGTTCAACTTGTTTGGTGTAAAGCACGGCGGATGGCTGGCGACCCCGGCAATTCCCGCGATCGTAGAATTACCCGCCAATGCTATCCCCCCATTCGTGCCTACATCCGCGCCCGACGTCGTGTTTGCGCTCGGTGGCGGGTCCTGGGTATTTCCGGCCACCGCCGTGAACCCAGCTGTATGGCCGTTGCCCACGAAATTAATTGCCGGGCAGGCGGTCGACGTTCCGTACACCGAATAACTAGGATGGTAGTTGACCCCCAGCGATGTCTCTACCTGCACCATTCGGCGTGTCGTGCCGTTCGGGCTCACCGCCAGCGACGTGAGCAAATACACCGGACGAGCCAGTGGCATGGAACCTCCCGCAGCACAGTTGGCTATGGAAGGAGTCACCACCTCTACCGGCGGAGTGGCGCTCTTATCCCAGCAGACTCCGTAGGTCGCAGGTTTTCCCGTCGCCACCGCATACGGCCCGCTCTCGTTCTCCTTGATCATGATCCGTGCCCACCTGTAATCCAGCGGGTAAGGCGCAATGCTGGGCGTCGTCACAATCTTCGGCGAGGGCATCATCGTGGTGCAGCGCACGTTGAAGGGTACCTGCACCACCCCTCCCGTCCCCCCCGGAATGTTATGGCACAGTTCATGATCGAAATAAGGATTCGGATTGCTCGCTGTCGGCGGAGTCGTCACCTGCGCCAACGTCACTCCGTTCAGGATGTACAGGACCGTGCCGCCCGCGTCCGGCGGCGCGCTCGGCAGCAACGCAGGATCTATGCTGATTAAATTGCCCGCGTGGTCAAACGCATTCGGCAGCAGCCGATAGCGCGCCTCTTCAATGCCCGCGCGTGCCGCGAAGTATTCCGTTTCCGAACTCTTGAAATTCGTGTTGATCGCGTTCTCGATATTCGACATGTTGATAATTCCAATCGCAATCGCCGAAATCAATAACAGCAATACGAGTGCCAACATCAGGGTTACGCCCCCTTCTCGCTGCTCACTTCTGCTGCTCATCATTTTTCCCTCCATTGACGGGAAGGATGCTGCCCGGCCACCGGCAAAGGGTGGGACTACCCTCGCGCGCCTCAAGCGATCGCCTGGCTTCATGAATTGCATGTATGAAAATCCAGTGTCCGAATCGAAGAAGTCTCTTCGCGGCAGCGCGCACTGAGATACGAGTGGCACGGCAACTAGCCTGAACGTCAGAGATCCTGACAGTCCTCCTGCTTTGGGATTGCAGGGGCCCTTCCGATTTAATTCTGTGCGCTGGGGGCAACCCGCACAAGTTACCACAATGACAAACCGCAGGTGACCTGACGCCAAACCCTTTCGTGCAGATTAAAAATCTCTCATCCAGAGCCACAGACCGACTCTATGACAGATGGGTACCCCATGCCGTTCTGGAGATGATTTGTGGCGCAAGCGCTGGACCGAAGTCGAGTGGCGCCACTGTCTGGCCCACGCAGAATGACAAACCAAGCTAAGGGAACTCCATCAGCCCAGCCCGATTCGTAACCCTTCACCCTCTGCTAATTGTTCAGGCCAGAACCCGTCAAGGCCAGGGTCGCCGCACTCCCAGCGCTGTTGTTTACCGACACGGTTGCTTTGTACGTACCCACATCCGGCGGTGTGAATACGATCGTCAGCGTGCAACCCTGCTGCACGCTCAGGGTCGAGGGACAGTTGTTGGTCTGGGTATAAATGCTGCTCGTCGGGGAGATGGAAATATTGGTGATGTTGACCGCAGCCCCTCCGTCGTTGATCAACGTTGCGGTAAGAGTTTTGCTGGTGCCCGGTGTAATACTTCCGAAGCTTAGCGATGAAGGCGTGAACCCCAGCGCGAGGGTTTCACCGGTTCCAGTCAGAGAAACAGTTTGAATGGGACTGCCTGGAGCGTTGTCCTTGAGTGTCACCGCGCCGGTTCGCGTCCCAGACGCCGTCGGCGTAAAGGTCACGGTAATCACGCAGTTCGTTCCCGCGTTCATGGTTGTGGGGCAGGTGTTGGTTTCGGAGTAGTCACCGCTGCTGGTTATTGAAGTGAACGTCAACGTGTGACTGCTTACGTTGGTGACCGTCACCGGCTGGGGTGCACTGCTGAGTCCAACCTGCATCAGGCCGAAGTTCAGGCTGGACGCCGATAGCGTCAGGGTCAGCGGCGTATAGATCGAAGCCGTGTTCTCCACCACGCAACAGATACTGGTCGTGCCGATGCCCCCATTCTCCAGCGCCCGGCCATTCGAGAGCAGGGTCATCGACTGATAGGCGAGGGCCTGATTCAAGCTGGTCGCTGCGGCGAAAGTGCCGGTGGCTTCGTTGTAGATCTCCACCTTGCTGGTGGGGATGTAAGTCGTGCAATCCTTTCCGCAGCTTTGCGACTGGCCTTCACCTCCCGCGAGCACAACGGTGCCATCGGTGAGAAGCGCGGCGGAGTGGGCGTAGCGCCCGGTCGTCAGGGTTCCGGTTGTGGTCCAGGTATTGCCAGTCGGGTCGTAGACTTCCGCGGAGTTGATGGGGTACCTGCCGTTGGCGCCCCCGGCGACCAGTACCTTGCCGTCAGACAAGAGCGTGGAAGTGTTTAGATAGCGGCCCGTCGTTGTGCTGGCCGCGTTACTCCAGGTGCCCGCGCTTGGATTGTAGAGCTCGCAGGATGTCATACCGGGAGAACCTCCGATCGCCAACACCTTCCCGGTTTTCAGCAGCACGGCCGTATGAAAATAGCGAGCGGTGTTCAGGCTGCCCGTCCTCGACCAAGTGTTGCTGGTGGGATCGTAGAGTTCGCTCACCGTTGTGTCGGTGCTGCAGTCGTACGCTGTACAGCCACCGGTAACCAGTACCTTCCCGCTGGAGAGCAGAGTCGCTGTATGGCCCAGTCGGGCCACCGAGAGAGATCCGGCTGAAGTCCATACTCCAGTCGTCGGATCATACAGCTCGGATTCAGACAACACTATGCTGCTGGTACCGAGTCCCCCGGAAACCAGGACCTTCCCATTTGTCAGCACCACAGCGGTGAAATATTCGCGGGCCTGAAGCATGCTTCCGGTAAGAGTCCATGTGCCCGATGTCGGGTTGAAAAGCTCCGCCGACGCCAGCATGGTGTAGTTGCTGTCGACTCCTCCCATGGACAGGACTTTTCCACCCGCCACCCGCACCTGTGAGTTCAACTCCCGTCCGGTTTGCATCGTCCCGGTGTTTGTCCATTGTCCCTGGACTTGAGCGGAGAGCGGTTGATGACACGCGAGCGTGAGCGCAAACAAGGCTACGAAGAGTCTCTTCACGGATCGTCCTTCCTAAATTTCTGTTTTCAGGTACGAGCGATGAACTGCGATTGGAGGAACCGCCACCGGCGCAGGAGTATACAACCCGGAGGTCATGAGATCAATGGGAAAGCGGCGTCGGGTGACGTCAAGCTGCTTGTGTAAATAGGTTGAGGGTGCGGGTTTTCCATTCCAGGTTAAATCTTTGGAAGATGGAGTAGATGATACGGTCGACGCTTTCTACGTTCACAAAGCAAACCATAGGCCGGGTGCGGCGGCGG
>DASYYT010000071.1:0-15844 GCA_035949755.1 Candidatus Sulfotelmatobacter sp. | reverse complement strand
GTAGCCTTTCTGCACGTCGGTGCGCACTAGTTTGACGCGGAGTCTATCGCCCACGTCGAGTCCATGGCCTTGAAGAAGTAGTCCTTCCACGTGGGGCTGCAAGACGCGAACGAATGTTCCGTGATCGGTGACACCGGTGACGATGGCGTCGAAGACGTCGCCGATTCTATGCTGCATGGCTACGGCAGCGAGGCGCTTCGACATCTCGCGTTCGACCTTTCTGGCGGCATCTTCTTTCTGCGTGCAGTTGGAGGCGATGGCAGTCAATTCGCCGTCAGAGTATGGATTGGGCTTTCCAGCGAGCGTGGCTTTAATGATGCGTTGCGTCACGACGTCGGCGAAACGGCGGTTCGGAGCGGTCGAGTGCGTGTAATCCTGCACGGCCAGACCGAAGTGTCCGGGAGCAGTTTCACCGGCGCGTTCCAGCACGTATTCGCCGGGACCGATCAGCTTGATGACGATGAGAGAGACGTCGGCAAAGTGATCGGGATCGGCGGCTTTGCGGCGCAACAAGAAGTCATTCAGCGCCTTGGAATCAGGCTGCGCGGGCAACTTCTCGCCCTTGGTCGCGGCTAGCTGGACGATGCGGTCCCAGCGCTCGGGAGTGCGCACGATGCGGCGCAGCGAGGAGACATTTTCCAGCCGGCGCGCGACCACGCCATTGGCGGCAACCATGAAATCTTCAATCAGTTCGGTGGCGCGGTTCTTCTGCTGCTGGACCACGTCGATGACCTGTTCGTTGAGAATCAGGGGATGCAGTTCATCGGTTTGCAGGTTAAGAGCACCGTGCTGATAGCGCTGAGTCCTGAGCTGCTGCGCGACTTGATCCTGCAGCTTTAGTTGCTGCTGCAATTCAGTGGACGCGGCGACCTTCGGCGGAGCCGCGGACGTTCCTTCCAGCCATGCTCCGAGGGAGTTGTATTGCAGCTGGGCTTGATTGCGCACGACCGCGCGATAGAGGTCGGAAGACTTGAGATTGCCGGTCGAGTCGACGACGAACTCGATCACCACGCTCAAGGCATCCTGAAGTTCGAGCAGCGAGGTTGCGCCTGTGGAGAGTTCCAGCGGCAGCATGGGGAAATTGCGCACTCCGGCATAAACGGTAGTGGTTTCGCGCGCCGCATGCTGGTCGATGGGAGTGTTTTTCGGGACGAAGGCGTCGACATCGGCGATGCCGATCATGATCTTCACGTCTCCGTTGGCAAGACGCTCGGCGACTTCGATCTGATCGAGATCGCGCGAAGTGTCGTTGTCGATGGAGGACCAGAGCAGATGGCGCAGGTCGCGAATCTCGGCTGCAGGAGCGATTTCCGGCGGGTGAGCTTTCAGATCGGCAAGTTGCTGCGGAACCTGGGGAGGGAAATCGGGCTCGAAGCCGTATTGCTGCATGATTTGTTTGGCGATGGCTTGCAGGTCGAGATGAGAGGGGTTGAGGTCGTGCATGAATCTCCGCGCGAAGTTGAGATGGTTCAGGCTACCACGCGAAGCAGAGGGTTGTGGCGAGCGATGAGCGCTGTGGAAATCGACGGAGAAAAAAGTTGGCGGGTGAGCAAAAAACAGATTATTGGAAGAGTTCCGATTTGGGAGAGTGCGGGGTGAATGAGGGTACCCCCCTCCCCCCACCCCTCTGAATGGCTTGACTGGCGCGGGGTTTGCAAAAGTGGCTTGCAAAATCTTGAGCGCCTAGGGGTTAGAGGTCAAAATCTTCATAACAAAGAACTTGCGGCCTTTTTCACGGTGCTAGCGTGTACCGCTATTGCCTTGACGATGATCTGCTTTTTAAATTTTGCCGTCAAGGTCAGATGTCACAAGGGGGCTGTGGAAACCTTCGTTTTCGCAAAGAGCGAGAAGGATGGGCTGCCCTCTACGTGAAAGAGAAATTGCACCGCAAGAAATACTTCGCCAGCCTGCTGGAAGAACTCGAACAGGTGCCGGAATCGGTGATCGATCTACTCGCTTGAGCCGCGGCGCGCTGGAGATGTTCGAGAGCACGCAGAACCGGCTGGTCCGCGAGTTATTGGCCCACCCCGAGCTGGCGCAACGCGTCGAACGGCTCATGACCATCCCCGCCGTGGGCTAGATCACCGCCCTGACTTGGGCCTTGGAGGTCGGCGACCCGCAGGGCTTTCGCTCTGGCGCGGAGGCCATGAGCTATTGCGGACTGACGGCGGCTTTGAAATCCTCAGCCGGCAAACAACAGCGCGGCCCCATCTCCAAACAGCGCAACCACTGGCTACAAACTACGCTGATCGAGGCCGCCAAACTGGCGCCGCGATGGAATCCGCAACTGGCCGCGCTGCATGCCCGCGAGTTGGAGCGCGGACATCGCAACCGCGCCACGCTGGCGGTAGCGCGCAAACTGATCGCCTATCTGCTGGCCGTCGACAAAAGCAGCCAGCCCTTCCAACTGCGCGTGCCGTCGGAAATGCCAAAACAAAAAGCCGTCTAAGAAGGAAAAACTTTGAACCAAGCGGCGATCGACCGGCCGTTTCTCGCCAACTCGGGGACTGGGCAGAGAGTCTCGACTCCCGATGCTCCTTACCGTCTGTATCGAGGCCGGCCGGACAACCCTAACTCATACTTCGTGGACCGGGCTCGCGCACGGTTCCCGCAAATGGATGTCAGGCCAAGCTGCTGCTTTGGTCGCGCTCCACGATCGCTGGCCGTTTACTAACTCAACCGCACCATCCTCGCTTCGAGACCCTATGCCTCTAAGTGCAAGGAGACCTCCGTCTCCTCTTGACTTTTACTTATCATGGATGTCCCCGTTTTCACACCAAGGATGAGCCACGCGGGTTCTGGGGGTAACAGGTAACATGAAAGGTGGGCTACCCGCGCCGAGGCGTCATCTTTGGTTAATCAGAATTCGAGTGGGGGTTACTTGGGAGTTTCTCCATAGGCTTCCGGGTGGAGATAATGGCCACGCTCGCTTTCTGGTTTATCCACTTCCGGTTGAATCCTATGTGTCTGGGCGTAGGGGTCCTTGCGAATCCCGGTTACCTGCCAGGAAACAAGAGTTCCAGGACGACCGCCCGCGATCACAAAACTGTTTCCCTTCACCTCACGGGCAACATAAACCGGATCAAACTTGCCGATGGTGGTCAATTGATAGCGGAAATGATCGTTCAGGGCCTCGAAGTAGGCGGGCAGAGCCACATCCGCTTGACCAG
The DNA here is from genome assembly GCA_035949755.1 of Candidatus Sulfotelmatobacter sp. Lineage (GTDB taxonomy): Bacteria > Acidobacteriota > Terriglobia > Terriglobales > Acidobacteriaceae > Sulfotelmatobacter. The sequence continues at coordinate 12,674 of DASYYT010000071.1, read as the reverse complement.
CCGAGTCAAGTTCGACCACCCCGTTATAAACATTCATCATGTCGGGAGACTCGACGAACGAATGCACAAGGTACTTATTCAAGGGATCCAAAGGGTGGTCAATCTTAAAGCTTCCGGCACCCTTCGAAACCGTACCGGTGACACCCAGACTCCCATTGATGGTGACGTTGCCGTTAAAGGTAGTAGGCCAGCCGGTGTTGCCGCTTGAGCTGACGGGAGGGATGTTAAACCAAAGGCCCCCCTCGCCCGGGAGGACCTGGGCAATGTTATTGCTGGCGGTCACATTGCTGGATCCAACCCACATGGCATCGCCGAGGATGCCGGCGATAGTAACATTGATGAAGTTGTCTTCGATGTCATTGGTAGAGGTTGGGCAGCATCCTCCGATCACGAACTGATTGTTTGGGTTGGGAGAAAGCAAGCTGTCGAGGTTATTGTTCAGGCTCACGTTGCCGGAGATGACGCTGTCGGAGTAATCGAGAATAAAACCCTCAATCCCATTGGAACTGGCAGTGTTGGCGGTGAAGTTCCAGTTCGTACCATCGCTGAAGAAACCGGTGTTCTGGTTGTTTTGCGACAGGTTCCCCATGACCGTGGCATACATCGGAAACGTGGCTTTGTGCGGATAGTCGGCAGAAAGGTCGAATCCGTCATAGACGGAATAGCGGGAGATGTTATTGCTTACGGAAAGATTGTGGCTGGCGTGAGTGGAACTGCCGGCGAAGTTCTTGTAGCCGGATTCCCCGGAATACTCCGAGACATTGTTGGAAACGACGAGACTATCCGCATTCGCCCAATAGATGTTGCTGAAGCTGCAGTAACGAACCTTATTTCCGGTGATGGTGTCGCCTACGTTGGTGAATTGTCCGAGGCTGGCCACCGTAGCGATGCCGAGACAACCTTCAATGCCAGTACCAACCCCTTCGTTGCCGTTGCCGCCATAGCCACCGATGAAATCATTGTTCTGCAAAAACGAAGAGGTGACGTCTTCAAGCATGATGGTCACCTGGTTGCCGGTGATATTGCTGATATTGACGTGATCGCCACCCTGAATGGTGATGGTGGGTCCTAGAATCTGCGTTTGCTGAAAGGCGGAGAGGCCATTCCAGAAGGCAGGATATTTCGGAGCAATATTGAAGGGCGGTTGTACGCCATTTCCCGTGCCGAAAATGTCAACCAGGACGGGAGTGCCTGAGTGTGGAGGCTTTCCAGAGACGGGAATAACGGTTAATTTTGCAATCGGCTCCAGATCCAGATTGGTGATCGAGGTTCCTGAGGGGTTGCCGGTAAGAGAGAAGATGGGATTGTCAGACAGTAACTTCGAGTCCACCCCAGCGCCTGTCATAATCAGCGGCGCCGAGCCGGTAATGGTTGCGGGATGGGTCTGCGTACCCGCGACAATCAGGAACATTCCCGCAGGCAGCGACAAGGGCTGTCCGCTTTCATAGGCCGTGCGGAAAGCGGCGGTATTATCGGTGCCGTAAACAAAATGCAGGTTGGACCCCGACGCCGTGGTCACGCTGCTGAGCATGATGGTATGGCTGTCTAAGACGGATTCGATGGTAGTAGCCAAGATACCGTAGGCTGTTCCCGCTCCGTGCAGCATGCTGGCGTTGGACCCTGCCCCGGTAATCTCGATGAATTTCCCCTTATCGGCTGCACTAAAGATCGAGGAGTGCGAGGAAAATGCAGCGGAACCGGCCGCGGCAACGCCGTCGTCACGGATGACGGCATCTCCCTTTGCACCAAAAGTGGCGATACTGCAGTAAGTGCCGGGCTGGGTATGAAGGGGTCCGCAGGAGGCCAGCAAGAGAACAGCAGGCGAGAGAACTCGCACCCACCTGGGCGAAGATTTCGCTCGTCGCATCCTGGTTTTTTTTTGAACAATCCCAATCATGGCTTCGCAATCAGTGCCCTTCAAAAAAACTGTGCGATCTATTCCCGCACGTTGCTTCAAGAATGTTCTGAACAGTTGGGTGACTGTCTCCGACATGATCAACTCTTTCCCATCCGAGTGTAAGCTGCATCTCAGCCTTGGCCGCATTAATTTCCTCGGGAGCATACCATGAAAAATATTCCCTGACCGCAAACATTCTGCCTATTAAAAAATCAGGCGACACCCGGAAACTTCGTCTCCAAAAACTCGGTGTCAAAGCGTCTCATGCCCGAATGGAATGTGAGGACAGGAAGCTGTGAAGAAAACTGCTTTTCTTGCAGGAAAAATGGGGACAGCCTGCATACAGGAAATTATGTAGGGCAGCCTACGAAGACCTCACCGGCGCTAGAGACTTACTACTTTTATTTCTGGCAGATAGCTTGTGTCCAATGGCGGATGCAACCTTGACCTTTGGTTTGGGAGCCTACTCGATTCGCTGGATATGGTGCGAACGAGAAATCAGAGTACTCTGATCAGAATTTTGAAAAGATGAGCGAAAGGGACCTCTGCGTTTTTTCCCCGTCTGCTTTCTTTCCCCGGAGACGCTATGACTGGACGCACCCTTCGTGTGTTGGTGGTGGACGACAATGAAAACGTCCGCCGCACCATTTGCCGACTGCTCGAGTCCGAGGCCGACATCGAAATTGCTTGCGAGGCTGTGGACGGGGCGGATGCGATCCGGAAGGCAAGGGAGCACTTGCCGGACGTTGTCCTACTCGATATCACCATGCCGAACATGAACGGCCTGGAGGCAGCTCACGTTCTCAAACGTGAATTTCCTGCGATGCACATTGTTATTGTCAGTCAACACGACTCCCGGGGATTTCAGTGGGCTGCCTTGGCAGCTGGCGTAAGCGGGTATGTGGTGAAGAGCAAAGCTGCCCATGAACTGATTCCAGAGCTGCAAAAGATTCAGCGTGCACGGCAATCCGCATAGACCAGTCATTCTCGATCCGCTGGTCCAGGGACAAAAACTTCCCTCGGGCTGCCCATGAATCTCATTTCGCCCTCTTTCGGCGGACATTTTTTCGGGACGTTTGTTCGTCTTTTACGCGACCTTCCTGGGCAAGGTCACGCAGCCGTTCGAGGGCGGCGGACCAATACTGCTCGTACTTCGCAATCCACGGGGTCAGTCCGGCCGCAAGGACATCGGGCTCGAGTTGATAAATCTGCTGTCGGCCCCGACGCGTCGCCGATACCACGCCTCCCGCACGAAGGCTCATCAGGTGTTTGGAGATGCCGGATGCCACCAGGTCGGGGAACTCAGAGGCTAGTTGACCGACGCTCAAGGGGCCACGTTCGGCCAGGAGGTCGAGGATGAGCCGGCGGGTTGGGTCAGCCAGGATCCGGAACAGAACATCGCTATTGCTGGAGATCACTTGCATTGCTGGGCATCACCTGCGGTCACCAAACCGGCCAAGCGGTCGAGAATCCGGTGGGCGTCAGCACCGCGTTCATAATCCTGTAGCGTGTCAGCCCAGTCCGAACGGCCGATGTGCTCGAATCCGTCGTGAATGAGGGTGACGCGCGTGCCAGCAGCACTGGGAGCGAGCATGATGACTAAGCGCGCCGGATGCGCCCATCCACTGCCCTCTTCGAGCCAGGACAGAACCAGGCTTCTCTCCGGCTGCAGCTCCAGCACTGTGCCACTGACCCATGTCTTATGATCGGGTCCGAGAAAGCGATAGGCGCCGCCGACGCGGAGATCGATCTCAAGGCTTGAGCTGATCCAGCGGCGCAGCGCTTCCTGGGTTGCCAACCAAAACCAGACGGCCCTTGGTTGCGCCTGGATTTCAAGCGAGCGGACGACTTGCGGCATAGAAGGCCTCTTTCAAATACATTACTCTTAAGTAATACATTACTGTACGGTAATACTTGGGAGGATGTCAACTGGTGGTGAATAACGGCGGGCTCGATCCGAAGGGGAATTACGAACAAGTACGCGCTTTACAACTTCCTCTCCACGTTCAGCGGGACGCACTATGTGACCCCGCGAACGTTCACTGCTGAGGTAGGGTTTCACTTTTGAAATCCTGCGCGAAAGAGGGTGCGGCTGGCAAACATCAGCCGGGCGATACTGACGAAGAGAGTAGTATGACTTTTGATCGGAATCGGTCCGAGTTGGAGCCGGCTATTTACAATGTTGCTGAAAATCCGCCTGCCCGCGGTCCGCTTTGGGCTAGCCTGATCGCCACTTTTTTCTTTATCGGACGCCTTCGTCCCGGGCCGGGGACTTGGGGTTCGGCGGCGACTGTGCTGCTGTGGGCTATCGTCGCGCGCGCAGTTAGCCCCGGCTTGCGCACTCCGGTGGCAATCTGCCTGGCGATAGTTGTGATCCTGATCGGGATTCCGGCCGCTACCGGCGTCGCCCGCGCCTCGGGCAGCAAAGATCCGCAATTTGTGGTGATCGACGAAGTCGCCGGGCAACTGATCGCCCTGATTGCGGCGCCGCTGGAATGGCAAACTTTTCTCGCCGGTTTTATACTTTTTAGAGTCTTCGACATCCTCAAGCCTGCTCCGGTCCGCCAACTGGAAAAACTTCCTGAAGGCGCCGGAATCGTGCTCGACGATGTCGCAGCCGGACTCTACGCTCTGGTGGGAATGCAACTTCTGCTGCGCTCTGGTCTAATAAAATAGTAGCGAGTGGCCGGCGAAAGGTCAGCCGGCGTCGTACTCGCAACTCGGTACTTTCAGTTCATGGGATTTTCCGAACGCATCCTTGGCAGAAAGAACGTCAATGGCGGACCGCGCATTGACGCCGTCGTCCCGGCGTGTGCCCTGGCCGGAGGCGAAGTCCGCATCATGGGCTCGGGGCTGCGGCCGCAGGAACTGCTGCGGCCGCGGGTGAAGTTCGGGGACTTCGAGGCGCCGATCGTGGTCAGTTCGGATCAGTTTCTGGTGACCCGGGTGCCGGAAGGCGCGACCTCGGGTCCGGTGGTGGTGGCGACCGACGGGCACACCAGCAATGCGCAGAATGTGAAGGTCGCGGTGCCGATCGCGGAAAATCTCCACCCCGTCACCAATCCCGCGCTCGATGGCGAGGGCAACATCTATGTCACTTACTCGGGATCGCGCGGGCAGAAAGTTCCAGTCGCGATTTTCAAAATCGACACCAACTACGCGGTGAAGCCGTTCGTCTCGGAGATGATGAACGCAACTTCGATCGCTTTCGATCGCCAAGGACAGATGTACGTGTCGTCGCGCTACGATGGCGCGGTCTACAAAGTGGCGCCCAACGGCAGCATGACGACTTACGCGGAGGGCATGGGAGTGGCGACCGGCATCGCCTTCGACCGCGACCAGAGCCTGTACGTAGGCGACCGCAACGGAACCATTTTCAAAATCGCACGCGACCAGCAGGTATTCGTGTTTGCGACGCTCGAACTGAGCGTGTCAGCGTACCATCTCGCGTTCGGCGCCAAAGGAGATCTGTTCGTCACCGGGCCCAACGACCGCGTCTACAAGATCGATCCCAACGGCACTGTGACCACGTTCTATAAAGGGCTGGGCCGGCCGCAGGGGCTGGCTTTTGACGCGGAGGGCAATCTCTACGTCGCCGCCTCGCTGAACGGCACGCGAGGCATCGTGAAGATCACTCCGGATGCGAAAGCCAGCCTGGAAGTGTCGGGGCAAGGACTGGTGGGCCTGGCCTTCGCGCCCGGCCGCTCGGTGATCCTGGCCACCAGCAGCGCGGTGCACCATCTGTCCTGGAACATTCCGGGCCTTCAACTGGTACCAGAATAGAATTGTTGTAGAGCTCTGCGTTCTCGGCGTCTACGCTGCGTCCTCTGCGGTTATGGCTCCTCTTTTTCATTTAAACTGCTAACGCGTGAATGCCGAGATCATCGCGGTAGGCTCCGAACTGCTCACTCCCTACCGCATGGATACCAACTCGCTGTACCTGACCGAGCAACTGAACTTGCTGGGCGTGGAGGTGCAGTTCAAGAGCATCGTAGGGGATAATCTTGGCCGCCTGGTGGCGGCTGCGCAACATGCGCTATTCCGGTCTGACATTGTGATTTTTAGCGGTGGGCTGGGGCCTACCGAAGACGATCTCACTCGCGAAGCGGTTGCCGAAGCGCTGGGCCTGAGCCTGGGCCGCGACCCGGAGATTTTGCGAGCTCTCGAGGAACGCTTCGCCTCCCGCGGCTGGAAGATGACGGCCAATAATTTGAAGCAGGCCGACATTCTGGCAGGGGCCACGGTGCTGCCGAATCCCAACGGCACCGCGCCCGGGCAGTGGCTCAACGGGCAGTTCGACGGGCGCGAGCACATCATCATTCTTCTGCCCGGTCCGCCGCACGAAATGAAGGCGCTGTTTGAAGGAGAGGTGCGGGAGCGGTTGCGTGCGAAGGTTCCTGCCGCACATCTTTTCGTTCGCACACTGAAGGTGGCGATGCTGGGCGAGTCCGCCGTCGATGCCCGGGTGGCGCCGATCTACAAGCGCTATCCCGATGTGGAAACCACTATTCTGGCAGGCGCGGGAGAAATCGAACTGCACTTCAAGAGCCGCGCCGCCACGCTGGAGGCCGCGCAGACCCGCGCCGATGAAGTGGCCGGCCTGGTCGAGGACGAACTCGACGACGCCGTCTACTCGCGCAACGGCGAATCGCTGGAGCAGATCGTCGGCTACTGGCTGCAGATGCGCAACGCCACACTGGCCGTGGCGGAATCGTGCACGGGAGGGTTGCTGGCCGAGCGCATCACATCGGTGGCCGGCAGCTCGCGGTATTTTCTGGGCGGCGCGGTGGTCTACTCGAATCAACTGAAGACGGAACTTTCCGGCGTGCCCGTAGAAATGATTCATCGCCACGGCGCCGTCAGCCGCGAAGTGGCGGCCGCGCTGGCGGAGGGAATTCGCTATCGCTGCGAGTCAACTCTCGGAGTCGGAATCACGGGCGTTGCGGGCCCCGGTGGAGGCACGGCGGAGAAGCCGGTGGGACTGGTGTTTCACGCGATCGCCAGCGATTCGGGAACGGAAGTGGTGCAGCGTAATTTTCCGGGAGACCGCAAACGGATTCGTCGCTTCGCGTCTACCATGGCGTTGGACATGGTGAGAAAGAAGTTGATGTAGGAGCAGCGAGCAATGAGCCTTGAGCAATGAGCAGCGGCCCTCGATTCAGCGTACATGGCTCACTTCTCATGGCTCATTGCTCAGTGCTCAGTGCTGGCTTATGCGGCTCTTTATCGCACTCGACATCGACGACGGCATCCGCGAGCGGCTGGCCCGTTTCATCGACGGAGTGCGGAATTTCGCGCCGGATGCGCGCTGGGTCAAGCCGGAATCGCTGCATGTCACCTTGAAATTCATCGGGGAGCAGCCCGATGACGCAGTGGAAACGATCAAGCAGGCGGTGAGTACGGTTGTGACGGGGGCAACTGAAATCGATTACCGCGGTTACGGATTCTTTCCGCCCGCGAAAGCGGCGCGCGTGTTCTGGATCGGGATGGAGGCCGGCCCTGAACTCGCAAGCTTGGCCGCGGCGATCGACGCAAAAATGTCCACACTGGGAATTGCGAAAGAAGATCGCGCGTTCAGCCCGCATCTGACGCTGGCTCGGGCTGCCGGCGGGTCAGGCGCGCCACGAAGATTGCAGGGCGACCGTCCCAACCGCGGGTTCCAGCACCTGCAGGAAAAGCTCTCGGCGCTGCCTGCGCCCGAGTTTGGCAGCATGACGGCGCGCGAGTTTTTTCTGTATCAAAGCCAACTTTCGCCGAGGGGATCGAAGTACAGTAAACTGGCAGGATTTACGCTGGGGGCCTGAATTCAGAATGCAGAGTGCAGATTGAAGAATGCAGATTGCAGCTTGCAGATTGTAGATTTCGGATTTGAGACTGTAGATTTTAGATTCCTGATCGCGAGTTGCAGCGCGGCCCTCCTCAGGTGTCTTCACAATCCGCATTCTGAAGTCTGGCTTCGGTATTCTTAAATCTAAAATCTGAAATTGCCTAACCTATGTCGCACGCGCTCGCGATCATTGCCGCAAGCTATCTGCTGGGCTCGATTCCTTTCGGGTATCTGCTGGTGCGGATTTTCCGGGGCGAAGACGTTCGCCAATCGGGCAGCGGCAACATTGGAGCGACAAACGTCTCGCGCAAATCTCCGGCGCTCGGCATCCTGACGCTGCTGCTCGACGCGCTGAAAGGAGCGGCTGCGGTTGCGCTCAGCATCATACTGAGCCCAGCCGTGTTCGGGCATATTTCCGCGGTTCACATTCCGTGGCGCGAACTGCTGCCCGCGTCCGCCTCGCCGCAACTGGCGCCGTGGGCGGCACTGGCCGCGCTGTGCGCTATTCTCGGACACATGTTCCCGGTCTGGCTGAAATTCCGCGGGGGCAAAGGAGTCGCCACCGGCCTCGGCGCCTTCGCGATGATCGCTCCCTGGGCGGTCCTGTGCTGCGGCGCCATTTTCATCGTGGTCGTTTTCTTGTCGCGTTACGTCTCCCTCGCTTCCATCATCGCGGTCGCGCTCTTTCCCACGATCACGTGGACGCTGCGGGAGTTCGGCGGAACATGGCAGGCGCTTGCCTTCATCTCGCTGTCATCTCTGTTTATCGTCTTGAAGCACCACGAAAATATTCACCGCCTGCTCACCGGAAAGGAAAATCGCATAGGATCGAAGCGGGGGGCGGGAGCTCAGGGGAAGCAAGAAAATTGAGGAATTGGGAAATTGAGGAATTGAATAATTCAACGTGGCTTCAGATTTCCACTTACTCGATTTTCCAATCAAGGTAAGGACGGAACCCTCGGAAAATGAGCCAGATCGCCATCATCGGAGCAGGGGCGTGGGGGACCGGCCTCGCCATCGTGCTGGGGCGCAAAGGCGCGCATCAGGTACGGATGTGGGCGCATGAAAAAGAAGTCTGCGAGGCGATCAATCAGGATCACGAGAATCGCGCCTTTCTTCCGGGACGCCGCATTCCGGATGCGGTTTCCGCCGCCAACGACTTATCCGTCGTGCTCCACGGCGCCGAGATCATCGTCAGCGTGATGCCTTCGCAGCATTGCCGCAAACTGTTCGCCAGCATGCGGAGGCTGATCGTCCCCGGAACGCTGATCGTCAGTGCGACCAAGGGCCTGGAAGAAGGATCGCTGATGCGCATGAGTGAGGTCATTGCGGACGCGCTCAAGCGCGATGATGCGCTGGCCCCGCGCATCGGCGCGCTCAGCGGGCCATCGTTCGCGCAGGAAGTGGCGCGCGGCGATCCCACCGCCATCACGATTGCCTCGAACCATGCCGAACTGCTGCGCTCGGTGCAGCAGGAATTCAGCGATCCCGCCTTCCGCGTCTACACCAACTCCGATGTGGCCGGAGTGGAACTGGGCGGGGCGCTCAAAAACGTAATCGCCATCGCGGCCGGCATCTGCGATGGACTGGGTTTCGGCCACAACTCGGTGGCCGCGCTCATTACCCGCGGACTAGCGGAGATGACGCGCCTGGTCGTGGCCTGCGGAGGCCGCGCGGAAACGATGGCGGGACTGGCGGGTCTTGGGGATCTCGTTCTTACCTGCACCGGCGGGCTCTCGCGCAATCGCAGCGTCGGGGTCGAACTCGGGCGCGGCAGGAAACTTCCCGAGATCATCGCCGGCATGCACGGCATGGTCGCCGAAGGAGTCTTTACCACTACCGCAGCCGTCGGGCTGGCGCAGGCGCGCGGGGTGGAGATGCCCATCACCGAGCAGATGGACGCCATTCTTCACCGCGGGAAATCTCCCCGGGAAGCCATCCAGGACCTGATGAGCCGCACCGGCAAGAGCGAGATTGGACGCTAGATCCGCCATGCTGCTTTGACACAGTGTTTCCGCGATGACGGCAGGCGGCCCGAAGGTAGTTGCTAGGTCGCACCCTCCGAACGAGATGGATGAAAAACTGCGATCATTTATTCGAAGACGCCCTTTAGGCGAACACGGCGCAAGCTTGTCGCTGCTTACAACACTTTACTTTCCTTCAAGCGTCATTGGGAGTTAAATCTTTCACTATGAGAGGCAGAAAGGCAATTTGGCTCCTCTCGACGTTAGCAGTCATTTCTGCGTCTATTGGGGCCGCGCAAGTTTCGCCCGCCGACGCGCAAGTCAACAACCCGCACGCCAAAGCACAGCAAGATACGCCTGCGCCCGTGTCGAAGTTCGAGAGCCGCACTGACCTCGTGCTAGTGCCGGTGGTCGTGCGCGACAGCAAGGGCGGGCACATTCGCGGGCTAAACAAGGAGGCGTTCAGCCTGAAGGAGAAGGGCAAGACCCAGGAGATTACGCTATTTGAAGAAGTGCTGCCGGACAACAGTCTCAAGTCTAGCGTGCCCGACCGGGGCTACGGAAATGTGGCGTATGACAGCACCGGACATCCCCAGCTAACAATAATCGTGCTGGACTTGTTGAACATGGCACTGCTGGAGCAAACCGAGGCGAAGGCGCGGATCGCAGACTTTCTGGAAAAGGGCTTAGTGGAGAGCCAGCCGGTTTCGCTGCTGAAAATCACTTCGGATGGGCTGCAGCAGATCGCGCCGATTACGGCGAACCGGGACCAGTTGCTGCAGGCGCTGAAGAAAATGCCCATATGGACGGGCGTGGTCATGTTTCGTCGGAATCAAGTCGGTCCGGTCATCCAAAGCCTGAGGGACATCGGAGATGCATACGCGGGGATCCCGGGGCGCAAGAGCCTGATCCTGGCGGGGACTCTGCCCGAGCTGCAACTAGATCCCGGGAGACAAGACTTTGATTACACATGGGCTTTGCGACAAATGGGCCAGAGCCTGATGAACGCGAGCATTTCTGTGTACCCGGTAGTGAACTGGGCTCTCCCAAGCGATGATTGGCGGCGGCCCATTCCCGAGTCGTGGAACCTGCACACTTTTGCTGGCGAAACCGGCGGCAACATTTGTTTCGCGGCACAGCGGAACGGTTGCCTAGCCGACGCGGTGGAAGATTCGCGATCCTATTACACCTTGGGATTCCATGTGCGTTCGGATGACCGCAAGCCGGGATGGCGCGATCTGAAGGTCAGCGTGGCGGTTGAGCACGCGGACGTGCGGGCGCGCAGTGGGTTTTACTACGGGCCGCCGCCCAAAAGCGATCCGACGACAGCGCGGACGGAAGAGATCAACGCGCTGGCATCAGCAGTACCGAAGAGCGATGTTCCCATGTACGTGAAGGTGCTGGAGATGCAGGCAGCGTCAGGCGGTAACAACAAGAAAACGGTGTCGTTCATGATTAATCTGCCACTGGGAAGCGTGAGGGTAGATGCGTCGAAGGTGAATCCTTTGGACCTGGAAGTAGGAGGGATTGCCATCACGGTCAAAAAGACGAAAGAGGCCGGAGAACTGCTGCAGACCGTGCGGGGTAGTCCCTCCCTCGAGAACCTAAAGCAGTGGGCGCAAAGCGGAATCCAGATCCCTGAGAAGCTCGATCTACCGGTTGGGACTTACGATATGCGCTTCTTCGTCCGCGACATGAATTCCGGGCAAATCGGGACGGTGGTGTTTCCCTTGTCGGTGGAATAGAGCGACGGGTCGCCGCGTTTGCACCGCCGTCACCCTTGAAGATCAAAATCTCCACTTCTCAATTGTCGTAATATCCCCATTGCGCTGACGACTCCTCAATGAGCGCGAAATCCCTGTGCCGGCACTCGAACGGAAGGCTGGTTGCGCAACATGCTGTTTGTTCGTGGGCGAGTCGTTAATGGCCGATTCACAAGGAATGGCGTAAAGAGGCGATCCCATGGCTGACTGCGGCGGTAACGAGCAAGGGGAAAAACAGAGAGGCGGCGGCGAAGGCGCAAAAGTGGAGGCCGTGGGAATGTAAACAAAGGCCGATCGACAGGCCAAAGGCCAATAGCGCAACCCGCCCGGCATCCCGGCTGCTCCAGTCCCTGTCGTAGAAACTCAGCGCCGCGAACGGCCAGCCCGTGAACAATAAAAACTTCAGGACTACCGCCCCAGTGAGGATAAGCGGGCCCGAATTTGAGGGCGCGTCCAGTATCGACCGGAGATAGCTGAAGTAGATGACGAAGAGCACCAAGGATAGGACTGAGCTCTCGACTAACTTGCGGTCGCGAGACTGCAGGAAGTCGAACAGGCGCGGAGCCCAGGACCCAAGCCCGTGCTCGATATTTTTGCCAAAGTTTTGTTTTCCCTGCATGGGCAGTTTCCGAACTTCTCGGGCAGTGGAAATAGAATCGAGATTCCTCTGTCCTCCGCTCAAACATAAGGCAAGGCGCCGGAGATTGCGACCGTACAGTTGTAACCGCGTGGCCAACCGAAGGTAACGAGGACCAGGCGGGTCACGCGATAAGGTTCACGTCATATCAAGGACGTCAACACCGTGCTACGCTTTACGTTTCAAACTACTTACGGAGTCTTTTATGCGTCTATGCAAACTCGCCGTCGTCACGATATTTCTTTCTTCTCTTCTGAACGCGGCGCTGGGGCAAACGAAAACTACCGCCGAGCGGCTGGGTTATCCGCGGGATGCCAAACTGCTGATCATTCACGCCGACGACCTCGCCGTCGCGCACTCCGAAGATATGGCCAGCTTCGACGCGCTCAACAGACATGCCGTGACCTCCGCGAGCATCATGGTTCCCTGCCCCTGGCTGACCGAAGTGGCCGAGTACGCCAAAGCTCATCCCGATGCCGACCTCGGACTTCATCTCACTGTGACCAGCGAATGGAAGACCTACCGCTGGGGGCGGGTCGCTTCCAAAGGCAAGGTTCCGTCCCTGCTCGACGGCGATGGATACCTG